>JAACDS010000029.1 GCA_009936895.1 Pseudomonadota bacterium | reverse complement strand
GGTGTCTCATCTGTTAGATTAATAACGGAAAGACCAACGCTCATTGAGTCTTCGAGGAACGAATAGTTGTAATGCGCATCAAGCGTAGTCTGGGCATCCACCTCTTTTAAATTTGGAAATTTGCTAGCCTCAGAGAAAGATTCTGGAATCTTCATACTATCGATATGCCTTATGTAAAGACGGGCAAAGTGCGAATCCCGAGCCCACCCTAACCATGCGTTTGTCTTGTACTGAGGCATCGACCTTATTTCGATGGGGAGAGCGGCAGCGCGCACATTGTAAAGACCAACCGCCTCATACGCCCGCCCCGTTTGTTCGCCGGTCTCAGGATTGAGTTCGCCAGCTACATCAAAATTAAGGATGTAATTTAGATTTATTCCTATATCCCAGACACCAAGGTCACTAGGGATTGAATAACTCACTTCAAGGTCGATACCGTCTGTCTCAATTCCATCGCCGTTGATGAGCTCTGTCTCAATATAGCTAACATCTTGGGGTGATCCTGGAGTACCGGCTTCAGCATCCGGATCGTACGCCGTTCCGCTACGGGTAACCTTAGTTGCGCAGTCGCAAGTTGCGGTCTCGCGTGAAAATGGGCCGCTCAAATCTATCGAATAATAGTCTAAAGTTGCGGTCAGTTGCTCGGTATTGAAAATAACCCCCACGTTAAAATTGTCAGATTCTTCGGGATCCAAACTATCAGGAATTGGGGTCGATATTTGTAGGTATTCGCCAACAGGGCCAAAAAGCTCCAAAGATGTACCCACTTGTGTTGGTAGGATGGGTGTCCTGAAAACTCCCTCGTAAGAAAAACGAAAGGCTAACCACTCTGCTGCATCCCAGCGGGCCGCTAATTTCGGTTTAACAACGCGGTCAACATCGTAATCCTCCAATCGTAAACCCGCTTCAATATCCAAGGTTTCTGTCACGGGAAAGATCCCTTCCGCGAAAATCGCATACTGTTTGTTGACAAGCGAGCTGCTGACTGACGTTGTCAAAAAATGAAAAGGATTCGCTACATCGGGTCCATCTACCCGATTGTCGCCTGTAGGACTGAATTCCGATTCGTACCATCGGTACTGAGCGCCAGCAGCCCAAAGAATTTCCCCGCCATTCAGATCGAAGTTTGTGCCACCATTGAATACCGCATCGACTACCATCAGTCTGTTTTGGGTGATGCCTGACGATTCACCGGTAAACCAATCTCTGAGCTCTGGGTCATTATAGAAAGCGTCACCTGCTTCGGCGCCAATTGCCATACTGACGGGAAAAATATAGGAGCACCCTTGGGCTAATTGTTCAGCCGTTGGTCCCACATCATACTCCGGTGAACCAGTATCCGGGCGATTACACTGAACTCCTCCCCAACCGCTGGCGGCATGGCTCCAGCGTTCCGTAAGAACGTCCAACCCGTCTAGGTCAGCGCTTGTAGTGGACCAGTTGAGGCTGACGTCGTAACTGATTAGGTCAGTTATATCGCCTCGACTGCCGCCAACGATTCTAAGTGTCTCGTGTTTACGTGGAAATCTGGCAGCTGGGCCTTCGCCCGCAAGGGACCTTCCGAACCAGCTTGCCCCTCCTGCGGTCCTAAAAGTAGCAGCCACCGCATCGGGATCGCCGCTCGCTTCGATGTCCTCTAATATCGCATTAAAGCCCGGATTGGGAGTCGGTACCCACGTGAAATTACCTGCGTCTGGATTCGTTGGTGGATAGCTTGGGGAACCTTCATACACAGATTCCATGCGTGACCAAAGCAAATCCCCATAGACCTCGTGACGATCATTTATAGTGAGTTTTACTTGTGAGAAAACTTTGAAACGATCTTGTTCATCAATGATGTTGGCGAAGGGCATATAGCTGTAGCCGCAGCCACTTACCCCATTATGCATACCCCTCACAGATGAACCATCGCGGTACTGCTCCCCGCATCCGGGGTCAACGAGGGAGGGGTTTGCTCCAGCACTGGGGTCAAAGTTGTTAAAAGTGCCTGGGTTGCCAAACGAAGATCGACCGAGCGGCCAGTAGTTTGGGTCGTCCAGCTCTGTCGAATTGTACGTGGCCAAATTTCGATCAGGAATAGAAAGTACCCCTCGACGCTCGAATTCAAATGAATTAACCCAGTGAGCGTCCCCATTTGTGGTTCCCCAAATAACACCAAGAGACTGATCCCCATCACTATCCTGAATATCTTGGTGCATCGCATTAATCTCGAACCCCTCGAATTCGTCGCGAGTGATAAAGTTCCAAACTCCTGCTATCGCATCGGTACCATAAGTAACGGCACCGCCATTTTTGAGGATCTCAATTCGCTGCATTGCGATTTGTGGAAAATTTCCCACGTCCGGCACAAAAACCTGCTCCTTGCTGACTGACGCACCGGCGTTAACGATGCGTTTGTTGTTTAGCATTACCAAAGTTCGATCCGCTCTTAAGCCACGCATGTTTATATTTTTCAGACCAGTCGCTACCCCTGTTCCTTGATACTGCTCTGACTGATTTAGCGTTCCGGAAATTGAGGGCGTATTTTGGATGATTTCTACAGTCTGAGGAGAGCCTAATTGTTCAAATGTCGAGCGGTCGAAAATATCAACCGGTTGGGCTTGTTGATTCAGCTTTCTTGCAATGAAAGACCCTGTGACAACCACCTCTTCGATCTCTCCCTCCTCGGCATCGGCCGCCAAAGCCTGAGGTGGTGCCCCCAGCAACAATAGAAAAGCCCAAATCAAGGCTCTTGCCTTCCTTAAGGCGTAGCCAGATGAGCTGTAAATAAGCGTAGTTCGCATAAATTCCTCCAGTTGGTAAATAGAGTGCGGCCACGCTTAGACCCTGTTTCGGCGCTTTTGCACAATCTTTGGAAGCCCGATATTTCAAAATGTTTCCAATTGCGCTCTTATTAACAAAAAGAAAAACTAATTCTACCGGTTAGAGTCTTTAATTGACGTTTTTGTCTGGTTGATCACAGTTTTTGCTCTCTCACTGGTTTGAAGCCTCTGCTCCCCTTTTTGCGATGGGGCGGTGTCAAAGTTGAGGAGGACAGTTGGACGATGATTAAACAACCGTCTTTAGGTTGCTTGAGTTAGTCTTGCACCTGAATCGTGCTCTTGACCGGATTGGCGGTGAGTCCTTTTTTCTGCCGCGAAGGACTTCTACGTGTGCCTTACGGCAATATCGCCGGCGGCAGGGAGAGTCGCCGCTGAGCCTCAGCTGGGGGATAATTCTTGTCGAGGTAGGTCAAAATCTGATCTTCGGTCTTAGCGTCCAGCTGCCAGAAATTTTGGCTCTCCTGCATCCAGCGAATGGGTTCCAGCCACATTTGTCGGTCACCCCGATTGCCGGTGACCAGCTGCAAGGAATGATCGCCCCTGCAATGGGCCGTTACCAACTGCCAGTCTTGGTCTTTGATCCAAAACTGTAGCGGTTGCTTTACCTGATGCAAGCCAAGGCAGGCTAATCGTTACGCCTAGGCGCAGCGGCTCAAGCGTGTGTTCTGCATAGATATTGAGAAATGCGAGAAGTGCGGTGGGTCAGTCCGAATCATCGGATCGATTGAAGAGCCAGATGTTATGCAGAAGATCCTGAAGCCCAAGGGCCTGGATCAGCCAGAGGATCCATTGATCCGCTCTGTGCCAGCAGACCTGACGGACCAACAAACGACGCTATTTTGATTCCCAGCACATTGACTATCCATCGGTGACAGTCTCGCTCGGCCGAGGTTCGGCTTCGAGAGACATATCGCCGAATTTCTGATGCGCTACTCATTCAACTCGTGGATGAAGCCGAGGAAAGAGGGGAGCACAGGCGACTCCCAGGGTGGCGATACTTTTCTGAATGTTGAAAAAGGGTGTTTATTCTTACTAACCGCCACACCAAATGTTGCGGCGTGGTCCGTAACCGCAGCAAAGTCTAGTGGCCGATCAATGCGAGCGACCGATCCATTTGCCAGGGTGAGCGGCTGGCCCTCGGCGAACTGGTAAGCATCACGTGGCGTGGCGGTTGAACCAAAGGCGTAAGCGTCGAAGGACAGTTCGGTGTGCACATGCAGGTCACCCCAATAGACGGCGTGTTCTGCCGAAATAGGTGTGGCGCAACCTTCAGCCCGGGGTGTTTCAGATATCGTCAATCCACTGCTCAGAAAAGCTACCAAGACCAGCAAGCGGAGGTACATGTCTGTGTTCACAAATACGCTTTGGGGTCTCCATAGGGCGCCCGGTTGGTGTTCACAGGTATTGCGTCCAAAAGAGAAGGGCGACGGGTCCAAAAATAGGGCTTCCTCGCCAGCGCGTCCATTGCCCTTGGGAACCCACGAATGGCGGCAGTCGGCTTACAAGTAGAAATTTGACTGAAATCGTCCATCAAAGTGTGCCGTGTGTCTCATTCTTGAAAATTTCTCCAACGCAGCGGCTCTGTCTTTGCATTTCTATGTGGTTTGCTTTGATGGCCCAGAGTTAGAGCAGCACCGTAGGGTTTCTGTTTAAAGGGCTTTGTTGAAAATAACGAGGGGAAACTTATGAGTGTGAATCGAATTCTGACGATTCTTGGTTTGTTGGTAGCCATTGCCGCAGTATTTGTTGCTCTGGAATGGTGGGCACTGATATTGGTTGCATTGGGACTGGTGAGCGGCTTCATTGCTCCGCTATCTGATATGGCTAGCAGAACAGCCTACACGGTTGTCGCGGTAGCCATGCCAATGATCGCAGATACCTTGGACGCTATCCCAGTGGCTGGTCAGTATTTGAACGCCATCATCGACAACGTGGCCGTTGTTATTGCAGGTATCGTGATCGCGAATTTCTTGCTGGTGATAGGCTCTCAGGTAATGGAGTCCGATTCGGACTGAGTAATTGAGCCAGACCAATCGTCGCCTGCCGCTGGCGCATTCTTTCCAGTGGCAGGCGATAAGTCTCCGAGCTGGCTTAGCTAATACCTTGAGCCAATGATTCAGGCACCTCGATATGTTTTGCCCGTAAGTACTCGCCCAGCGTTTTCGCGTGTTTGTCGATGCGATGATTGGATGCGGCTGCAGTGCCTAATACGCCTTTGATATAGAAGTTCATGGCTCGCAGGTTGGGCATGTCGCAGCGTTCAACCCCGTACTGACCCAATTCCGGTGCCAGCTCACAGGTCAGTGGTGGTCGACCAGCAGTTGATGGTGATGACTACGACCCGGATGTTGTAAATGACCGTAGTGCTGAGTTTTATAGTCAGTACGGTTCTAACCCGCAACGTGGAACATTATCAAATACTGAATCTAGGCAGTGGTATTTAGACCAGGAGGCAGAAATTCCTAATAGAATCGATCGCTCCGCGCCGCTAGAAGATCACGCTAGGCAGGCTTTTGATCTCCGAAACCAATATAGGGATGAAGCGCGTGAGTTAATGTCAGACCGTGTATCAGCGGATCGCCTGACAAGAGAAGAGCCTAATCTTACTTGGGAGCAAGCTAATGCGAGGGCTACCAATAATCTAAATAGAAATGGAGTTTCTAACCCTACTCAAGATCAGATACACCAAGAGATTATTAATAGCTCTCAACGATCTCGCCAGAGAGTTAATGAACTTCTGGGAGTCGAGTAATGGCTGGTGTGATATCTAGAGAAAAAAATAGTGACGGAAAGACGATCGAGTATCACTTAATACGCATAGGGACATGGGATTTATTTGCGGATATCGTGAAGTTTTTTGAGCAGAACTATGATGCTGAAGTTCACGTAAAAACAGACGGAATTTATACTCGAAATTGGCAAATAAGATGTAGAGATGAATATTTTATTTTTGAGCATCACGAAGATATAGGAAATTGGTTTTATTCTTGTTCTGAGGAAGGTGATAGTTTACTAATGCATGAAATTGCTGATGATCTTGAGCAACGGCCTAGTGCTTCGTAGAGAAAAGGTACCTGTCCCGTCCCGATCAATTCCCAACCTAGCCCCCCTCAGTTTTAGCCCGAGTTTTCCCTACCGCTGCGTCTTGCCACGGATTTTTCCTGTGAGCTGCTTCACGACCTCCGTTAATCTGACCTTTCCCCATTCTTAGCACCACGGCGTGGATGAGATATTCATTACTTTAAGCCGCACGTTTTGCATATTCCACTGGTGGCAGATAACTAAGGGCGCTGTGCGGCCTGACTTGGTTGTAGTGCGTTTGCTTCAGCTATTGCCTCTGCTTCGCGCCATACGCGGATAAAATTGCCACCCCAAATCTTCTTTATATCTTCAGCACTATAGCCGCGCTTAAGCAGCCCAATGGTCACATTTAAGGATTCGCTGGCGTCTTCATAGCCCGGTATGCCGCTGCCGTGGTTAAAATCAGTGCCAATGCCTACGTGGTCTACGCCAATGCGGTTGGCGATGTAATCTAAGTGGTTGAGCATGTCTTCCAAGCTAATTGGCCCAAGTAAGTTGCTGACCTTCGTGAGGAAGGTTTTCTTTACCTCAACATCGTCTATCTCCCAGTAAAGCTCAAAAGGGTATAAATACTCCTCGTCGATGTTGGCTTCGCGGCGGATGGCTCTAATGTCTGCGTCCATTTGTGCATCGGACGTATCAAACAGATACCCTCTGAAGGGTGCCACATGCACAACGCCACCTGTTTCGCCAATGCGGTCTAGCTCCTCATCGGACAGATTGCGACTGACGTTGGTCAGTCCTTTGGCATTCGAGTGACTTGCAATTACCGGCGACTTAGATAGCTCAATGGCTTGCAGTGCAGCCTGTTTCGACAATTGTGAGATATCAACGACAGCACCGAGGTCGTTGATCTGTGCGATGGCCGCAACACCCAAATCAGACAAGCCTCCATGTTCTGCCGTCGCTTCGCGCTGACCGCTAGCGGCATCGAACAACGGTCGTGAAGAATCTGCAAATGCGTTGTGGCCCATGTGAGTGAGTGCGAACAAGCGCACGCCATCAGCATAAAAGGTCTCAATGGCTGAGACATCGGTGCCAAGAATAAGCGCGTTTTGAAAGCCCAGCACTAGCGCACACTGATTCGCTGCATGCGCGCTGATCAGCGCTTCTGCTGTGAGCGCCAAAACCGCATTATTTGCTTGATTCGCCACTATGGCTTTCACCGCCGCGAGTTTTGTCGCCGCCAATTTTTGCGCTGCAGCGTATCCCTCTGCGGTTCTAGGCCCCGGACTCACTGCCACAGACATAACCACTGCATCTAATCCACCCACTTCCATCTTTTCTGGCGCCACTTTTGATAGACCATCGGCGCCCACATAAGCGGAAGGTTTGCCCGGTATCTCAATGTCCGCATGAGCGTCCAGTGTCAATGCAGCAGTATGTATCGCTTGGGCTGCGGCTAAAAATGCTTCAGATTCATCGCCCTTTTGTTCTGCGGTGTCGGTTGCTGTTGGGCTGGAACAGCCGGCTAAAAGGCTAATGGATAGGCACGCAGTGCAGAGCAACGCTTCGGCAGATTGGCGTATAAATGCGCTCACAGTAGTTCATCGCATAGACAAGATAAGCTCAGCCTAGCCTAAGGGTTGCCGATAGGCCAACGTGGTTGTCGCCTTGTTTTGCCCAGCTAGCAGAAGGCGTTAACTACTTTTGCGCCAAAAACTCAGGGTGAATTTGCCTTATCACTCGGCAACTTTTCTCCTCCAGTCTGAGACAAACAGTGCAAGTTTTTCGCTATTCAGGGAGTCTCGATCAGATCCAACGTACTTCCCTGACCTGAACAGCAGTCAGGCAGGTTCGAGCGATAGCACTAAGCAACTTTTGCAGAGTGAGTGATTAGCTCGTACCCGAGCAACCTCAAGCCTTGCTCAATTGGTCGGATGTGAGACTGGTGATCGAGATCCAGCATTCGTCTTACCTGAGTTTCACGCAGCCCCATCATCGAAGCCAATTTTACATTGCTGGTTTTAGACTCAATGAGTGCGTTATGCAACGCGACTTTAGCCGCTACTAACGGACTTAATCGAATCACGGGCTGGCCAGGTTTTGCCTTGCTTCCGCCGGGAACGGCTTGACGATCATCCACATACATAGCAAGCGCAACGACGAGGGCGTCTTGCGCCTCGTGTAGCGCGTGTTCTTCGTCATCGCCAAATGTGAGCGCCTCGGGGACATCGACAAAACGCGCCACCACTGAGCCTTCGTCCTTTTCGAGCGTCACGGGATACTGATATTGCATTACAAATCCTCTGGGTTGATGCCTAGTTGTTTGCAAACAAGGTTCACGTAGTTATTGCTCAAGTCTTGTGCGCCGTGAGTCTTAATCACCGTTTTTTTGCCGTTGAAGCGAGCTTGTACGTGCCCGCCCTTGCCTCTGCCCGTTTCGATTTCGACGCCTAACGCTTGAAGTTTCTTGATTAGTTGTTTCCCCTGCACGGCATGATATTCGCACAAATATGTGCG
>JAACDS010000259.1 GCA_009936895.1 Pseudomonadota bacterium | reverse complement strand
GGATGCAGGCCTTGCGCAGTGCCGAGATGTCCGTGTCGGTGTGATGGTGTGTATGAGCCATAAGGCACTGTAACAGTGGGGATTTAGCCCTGCCAGTGATGACGTGTTGGGGTCGCTGCCGAGCATCACGACGACACCTCGTCAAGGTGCGTTGGTTGCACCCATCCGGTAATCTCAGACTTTGTTTTTCGACAGTTGAGGGGATCGATATGGAGCGTATGAGTCTTGAGTTTGTCGGCCGCGTGGCCGTGTTGAAGTTCAATCACCCAGAAGTGATGAATGCGGTAGGCGGGCTGATGCTCGAAGATTTTGCTGAAGCGATAGCGCAGATCAAGGTCAGAGGCAGTGATACCCGTTGTCTGCTGCTCACCGGAGAAGGTCGTGGCTTTTGTGCTGGCGCCAACCTGAATGACGACAGCGACAAGCGCCGCAAGGGCGGTGCCGGTGACGGACTGCGTCATGTTTATCACCCGTTGATGTTCGATTTGCGAGGCTTAGACATGCCGATTGTGACGGCGGTGAACGGTGCAGCCGCAGGCGTGGGCATGAGTTTCGCCATGATGGGGGATATCGTTTGCGCTTCTAAGCAGGCTTACTTTCTGCAGGCTTTTGCCCGCATTGGCTTGATTCCCGATGGCGGGGCGACGTTTTTACTGCCGCGCCTCGTGGGCTGGGGGCGGGCGATGGAGCTTTCGCTGATGGCCGAACGCCTGCCCGCAGAACAGGCACAGGAGTGGGGATTGGTGAATCGGTTGTTCGATGATCAAGACGCTTTGATGAGCGGGGCGATGGATGTCGCCAACCGGTTGGCCAACGGGCCCAAGTCGCTGTCTTTGATTCGCAAGGCCTACTGGAAAACCTGGTCGAATTCCTACGAACAACAATTGGAACTGGAATCCGAGCTACAAAATGAATCGGGATCCAGCACGGACTTCAAAGAGGGCGTTAGTGCGTTCTTGCAAAAGCGAGACGCACAGTTCAAGGGCGAGTAGACCCCGGCCACACAGACACATTAAGAGGGAAAGACATGACAGGATCATTAGCAGGCCGAGTGGCCTTGGTCACAGGAGGCGGCCGCGGTGTCGGTCGCGGCATCTCAATGGCGCTGGCCGCAGACGGTGCAACGGTTGCCGTGAACTACCGCCGAGACAGTGAGTCCGCCGAAGAAACCGTGGCCGCAATTGTCGCCGCTGGTGGCAAGGCCCAAGCCTATTCGGCGTCGGTAGACGACTATCAGCAAAACGCTGAGATGGTGGCGGCTATCGAAGCCGATCACGGCGCCATTGGTATACTGGTGAATAACGCCGGCATTGCCAGTCGTGGCCAAAGCGTGGAACAGACAGATCCAGCCGAGCTGCAACGTGTTGTCGCCACTCACGCATTCGGGCCCCACTACCTGAGCAAGTTGGTGATTCCCAAAATGCGCACCCTGGATCGTGGCGATATCATCATGATCTCTAGCGTAGCGACCCGCTCCCTGAGCGGTTTCGGTGCGCCATACAACATGGGTAAAACCGCCATGGAGGCGCTGGCCTATACCTTGGCCAAGGAAGAACGGCCTAACGGTATTCGCGTGAACATCGTGGCGCCGGGCTTGGTGGATACCGACATGGGCCAGCGGTTGATGAACGCGCTTCAGGGTGTAGAAGACATCCGCACGCTGGATGACAGCATGCCCTGGGGCCGTGTTTGCCAGCCTGAAGACGTGGCTAATGTGGTGACGTTCTTGGTCAGTGACGCCAATTCCTATCTGACCGGCGAACGGCTTTACTGCGACGGAGGCGGTCAGGATATTTCTCGACGTTAGCCTAGACTTCTGGCGAGTACTGCCTCAGCGCTTGTTCAGGCGAGCGCTTCAATATGCGCTGTGGCAGACAGCGCTAGCGCGTTTAAGTCATAGCCACCTTCCAGCGTGGAAACAATGCGTCCCTCTGCGTACTGGTTTGCCATGGCAACAATGAATTCGGTTACCCAACGATAATCCTCTTCCACCAAGCGGATATCCGCCAGTGGATCGTCGATATGAGCATCGAATCCGGCAGATATGAAAATAATGTCCGGCTGATGTGCTTCGATCGCGGGCAGCCAATCGCGCTCAATGGCCGTACGAAACACCGCGCCGTCGCTCCCTGCCTCCAAGGGCGTATTGACGATGTTAGGCTGGATTAGGTTGTCCAGTCGATTGGGGTAATACGGGGACTGAAAACTGGAGCAGACCAAAATTTGCGGGTGGTGCCCGCAGATATCCACGGTACCGTTGCCATGGTGAACATCAAAATCCAGAACGGCCACTCGATTGACGTCGGTGTGATCCAAGGCCGCGATGGCGGCGATGGCGACGCTGTTGAACAGACAAAATCCCATGGCACTCTCTCGTTCGGCGTGGTGACCTGGAGGCCTAACCGCGCAGAATACCCGCCGCTCGGGGCCGTTCAGTACCGTGTCCATGCCCGCGAAGACCGCGCCGGCGGCGAGCCGGGCGGCGCTCATGCTGGCGACACTCATCCAGGTATCCGGATCCAAGGGTAGCAGGCCCTCTTCGGGTTAGGAGGCCAGCAAGAAATCGATGTGGGATTGGCTGTGGGCAGCAAGAATTCGCTCGTTAGCGATGGGTTGAGGCTCGATTACGGGGAAATCTTGGGTAAGGCCAATGCGCTGCCAGTGATTCATCAAATGAACCAAACGCTCGGGCCGCTCCGGGTGTCCGTCCATGACCAGATGGTTGAGGTATTCCGGGTGTGTATAGATTCGCATAGTGCGCACGCATTGAAGATCAGATCGACAGGCTACCGGAGTCTTTCCTTCGCGCCTACAGACCAATGGGAGTGTTACTCTAGGACCTGGTGACGGGCGGACTCGGAATAGAGCCGTCGGCTAAGGAGAGCGGATTGAATACATTGGTGCTGTTTCTGCGCACGGCCATCGCCGGCTGTTCCGGTGTGCTGGTTTGGGTTCTTGTCAGTGATGCTCATGGCGCGGATCAAACCCTCTCAGCTGCCATTGTTCCGGTATGGGTAGCGGGCTTGGTGGGCGGCGTGGTGAGCGCTATGTTTTCGCCTCGTCAGGGCATAACCGTCGCCTTCACGACCGGGGTGATGATGGCGCTGATGTTCTTGGCCTTTCGACATGTCTATCTCGACATGCCTTGGGGTAGCGACACGTTGCAAACTCTGTGGCCGATCTGGTTTCCCGTGGCCTACTATTTAGGTGCCTTTGGTTATTTGACGGTTTTACAACGGCTGTACCGGCGCTGAAACGCTCGGGTTCCAGCGACTATGGATAAGTAATGCAACATATCATCGATCTGTTTGGGGCCGGTCAGCGTGTTTACGTTGCTGGCAGCAGCAACGAACCCACCGGCCTTCTGAAAGCCTTGGCCCAAAGCGAACTGCCTGAGAACCTGCAGTTTATTCAGTTTCCACTGCCCGGGCTCAATCAAACGGACTTTACTCAGTGGAATGACTCCGCTTCGGTCACGACGTTTTTCATGTCGTCGGCGTTGGCGGCGGCGGATTCAAGCCGAGTGCATTATTTGCCCATGCAAATGCGCACAACCTACGACTACCTTGGGTCGAAGGTTGACGTCTATTTGTTGCAGGTTGCTTACGATCACGAGGGCAGGCTTCGGGTGGGTCCTAATGTAGACTTTCACGACAGTGTGCTCGCCCAAGGCCCCATAGTCATCGCCCAGCTCAATCCAACGCTGATTGCGCCGGCGGGCAGTCCGCTAATCAATCCGGCCTTGATTGACGCGATGATTGAAAGTGATGAGTCCGCCCCGGCCCTTGCCCCGGCCAACGTTGATGAAGCGGCCCAAGCGATCGGCGGATTGGTGGCGGGATTGATACGTGATGGCGACTGTCTGCAGACGGGTATTGGTGCCATTCCGGCCGCTATTTTGAGCCAGCTCTCGGACAAGAATGACTTAGGTATGCACGGCGGTCTTATCGACGATGGCGGCATGAAGCTAATCGAAAACGGCAATCTGACTGGCGCACG
>JAACDS010000258.1 GCA_009936895.1 Pseudomonadota bacterium | reverse complement strand
CACTGTTCGCCGCGCTCATAACCCGCTGGCTCGTGCGTTGGATCAGATCGCGTTTATTCCGTTCCTGTTCCCGACAATTGCCTTTGGTGCGATGTACCTGACGTTGTTTGCCGAACCCGTGGGGCCAATCCCTGCGCTATACGGTACCTTCACCCTGCTCGTGCTAATCTCAGTAGTTAGCCGTTTGCCTTACTCGGTGAAAACCGGCGTGACCGCTATCACGCAGATCGGTCAGGAACTGGAAGAAGCCGCAGAGTTGGCAGGGGCAAGTTGGACCATGCGGTTTCGCCGCATTATAATGCCGCTAGCAAGTTCTGGCGTTCTTTCAGGAATGATGGTGAGTTTTGTGGGGGTCATGCGGGAATTGTCGCTGATCATCCTGCTGATCACTCCTTCTACACGCGTCCTGATGACAGTTGGCTTTGGCTATGCAGAAGAGGGGCTTGCCCAACTTTCCAACGCGCTCGTCCTGATCGTTGCTGTCCTGACAATCATTGGCGAGCTGATCCTGATGTGGATCGGCAAGGGCAAGATGGCTCGCCTGCGCGAAAAACAATCCTGAAGAGGCGATATTTCAAATGTCGAAAATCTACGTTCATAACCTCACAAAACGGTACGGCTCTGCGACAGCGCTAGACAATGTGTCGCTCGAAATAGAAAGCGGAGAGTTTCTGGTATTGCTCGGGCCTTCCGGCTGCGGGAAAACTACCCTGCTTCGGTGTCTGGCCGGCCTCGAAACGCCTGACGACGGTGAGATTGTTATGGGCGATAAGGTAGTCTTCTCGTCCACGAAGAATATCATGGTCCCGCCCGGTAAACGTAATCTGGGCATGGTGTTCCAAAGCTACGCTCTGTGGCCCCACATGAGTGTTCGCGATAATGTTAAATTCGGTCTTGATGTGCTGAAAACACCCAAATCCGTTGCGGAAGAACGTCTTGACGAGGTTCTGTCCGACGTAGGTCTGGGGGATTTGGATCAGAGATATCCTTCAGAGCTTTCCGGTGGTCAGCAGCAGCGCGTAGCATTGGCCCGACTGCTTGCAACTCAGCCACCGATTTTCTTGATGGATGAACCGCTTTCGAACCTTGATGCGCGCCTTCGCATGGATATGCGCGTAGAACTCAAGCGCTTTCAGTCCACAGCACAAGCCACAACGGTTTACGTGACCCATGACCAGACAGAAGCCATGACCATGTCGACGCGCGTCGTTGTCATGAGAGATGGATCGATCCAGCAGGTGTCCCCACCTGATCAGCTATATCGGCAGCCCGAAAATACATTTGTTGCGGATTTTGTCGGGATGCCCCGGATCAATCTCGTCAAACTCAGCGCCGAAACCGCGCATGGAAGTGTTTTCACCAACGATGATATTCGCGTCGATGTCGGATGGGAACCAGAATGTTCAGAAATCATTGTTGGTGCAAGACCCGAAGACATCACGATCTTAGACGAGGCGTCGGCGGGTAGTGAAGACTATGAAATCAAAACTGTTTTGCCAAATGGGCCCGAGACGATTGTCCAGCTTACACGAGGCGAAACAACGTTCCTCACTCGGGTTGGGCACGAAGCCGTACTCGCCGAAGGACAAACCGTTTGGGTGCAATTCAAGTCCAGTGCGCTCAACATCTACTCTGCCGAAACTGGAGCGCTCATAAGCCCGGAAACGGTGAAACTATCTGAGGCCAGCTAGGGCTTTAACCATGTAAATCATAAGGAGGACAATGCTAATGAGTAAATTTACGAAATTCAGTCTCATGTCGACCGCGGGGGCGCTTGCAATTGCGGTTTCAGGCGCGGCAATAGCCGACGATGCGTGGCAACAGAAAGCCGGTGTGGGCGCATATACGTCCAATACACAGGATTGGGCGGCGATAGAGGAGGCTGCACGCGAAGAAGGCCAGGTAGTGATCTATTCTGTATCGTCGCGGATTGCCAAATTGGTCGACGGCTTTCAGGAGAAATACGGGATCGAAATAATAGGTCATGACATGCCCTCAGATTTGCAGATAGAAAAACTGCGCCGTGAACATAATGCAGGCGTGCACGCCGTGGACGTTTTGTTTAACGCCGAAGCCCCGCTTTTGTTAAACGAAGCGCTCCCTAACGGTCTCGTTTGGAACTTTGTTCCATCGGGTCTAGATGATGAGCTAAGCGCGAATGAGATGGAACCCTTCCTGATCCAGCGCCACTCCAGCCGTGTTGTTTACTATAATACTGAGCTGAACCCCGATGGAGCGCCGATCGACTCCCTGTGGGATCTGACAAACGCGGATTGGACCGGCCGGACATTGCTGCCCAGCCTACTAGAGGATGGTCTGTCTGCCAACTTCATTCAGACCGTTCTGCAGAACTCAGATGAAATGGCCGCGGCATACGAACGTGAATATGGTGAGCCGATCAACTATTCGGAAGATGTGTTGGAAGCTGTTGCGGACAGTGCGGTCATTTCCGAGCCGAATGCGTCGATGGAGTGGCTCTATCGGTTCCTTGCAAATGAACCAGTCTTCATGAGTTCTACGACCAAGATCTTTAAAAACGTTGGTGATGTTAAGCAGGATAATCCGCCGCTGGGCATTACGACATTCTCGAAAATGCGCAAAAACGAGCCTGGTGTTTATGCCGCAGAGCCGATCTATGACCTTGATCCGGTTTTCGGCGTCAGTTACCCGACCGCGCTTGTCATGGCTGACATGGCACCGCACCCGAATGCGGCCAAGCTTCTGATCCGTTACATGATGGATGAAGAGGGTTTTGCCCCATGGAATGAACCCGGTGACTTTGCAGCCCGCAACACTATTGAAGCAAAGCAGATGGAAGATTTCAATCTGCCCAAGTTCACAGAGCTAAAGCTTTGGCCGATTGACCCCGAAGAAATCTACTACACTAAGTACGGTTTCCTGGCGCTCTATCTGCAGCTAAGTTGATCAAGGGTCGCCCCGGTCAAGTCTGGTCGGGGCGGCGAAATTCAAATACACACCCAATCATCGGGAAGGGATTGCAGTGAGCATTTCGACCATTCTGTTTGACGCAGGTGATATTCTTTATAGCAAACCACGTCGCAAAGGCGTCATAGCCAAGTTCTTGACAGATCGTGGATATCAGGCCCCTTCAGCCAAAGATCCGGTAGAGCGAGAGATGCGCCTTAAGGCCCATGCTGGCAAAATCGGTGTTCAGGATTTTATGGAATGGCTTATGGGCCATTATGGGGTGTCTGACCCCGCGATTGTCCAGGAAGGTGTTGCAATGCTGCGTTCCCAGCAAAGTGACGTCACATTCTTTGTTGGCGTGGGTGAAACTCTGCACGAACTAAAACGACGCGGTTTCAAGCTGGGAGTCGT
>JAACDS010000257.1 GCA_009936895.1 Pseudomonadota bacterium | reverse complement strand
GGGAACAAATACATACGATTGCAGCCCTTGGTGGTCGCCGACCGTGTGGTCGCTGCGGACGCCTATGGCGTTGTCGCTGCCTTTGATCGCTTCTCGGGCGAAGAACTGTGGCGGCAGCAAGTGGGTGAGGTGGAACGACGCGCGTCCGGTTTGGATCGCTTTATGGACCGTAGCGATGCAGGCTTTGTTGGCGGCGGTGTCGGTGGCGGCGAGGGCCTGGTGTTGTTGGGAACCACCCGGGGCAATGTGATCGCTCTGGCGCTGAGCGATGGAACCGAAGAATGGCGCACCTATGTAGGATCTGAAATTGGTGCACAACCGGTCGCAGCTCAGGGCCGAGTATTTGCCCAAACCATCGACGGCGAACTCATCGCCCTGGAAGCTAAAACCGGCGAGAAGCTGTGGTCCTACTCCAGTCAGGTGCCACTGCTTACGCTACGCGGTACCAGCACGCCGGTAACCGCGCGCGACGTGGTCTTTACGGGGTTCGCTAGCGGTAAGGTCGTTGCGCTGCGCGCCAACAATGGCGAACCGATTTGGGAACAGCGGGTCATGCTGCCCGAAGGCCGATCCGAACTTGAACGGATTGTCGATGTCGATGCCGCGCCCTTAGTTACGGCCAATGCAGTTTTCGCTCAGGCCTATCAGGGTCGCATGATGCGCATCATGGCCCGCGACGGCCGACCCCGCTGGGAAGCCGACGTGTCCAGCTTTTTGAATCTCGCGGAAGGCTACGGTCAGGTGTACGCGGTAGAAGAAAAAGACACGGTAACGGCTCTTGATCAGGAAAGCGGCGAGGTGGTGTGGCAGCACGATCTGCTGGCCCGACGAGCACTCACCGCACCGCTGGCTTACTCTAACTATCTGGTGGTTGGTGATGCTCAAGGCTACGTTCATGTCATGGCCCAGCGCGATGGCCGCATGATGGGGCGCAAAAAGGTCAACGGTAAAGGGATTCGTACCCCGTTCGTGTTGGCGGATGGAACGTTTTACGTATTAGATAATGCCGGCGGTCTGCACGCCTACAAGATCACGTCGAGATAGCCTTGCTGCCTACCGTTGCCCTTGTGGGTCGCCCTAACGTTGGAAAATCGACCCTTTTCAATAAACTGACGAATTCCAGAGATGCCCTGGGAGCGGACGTGCCCGGACTTACCCGTGACCGTCGTTACGGTCGGATGGAAGTGCTGGAAGGGCAAGCTACCCTAATCGATACAGGTGGTTTGTTTGGCGAGCACGTATTGGCCAACGAGCTTACCGGGCAAACCCAGTTGGCCGTTGATGAAGCCGATTTGGTACTGTTGCTGCTCGACGGCCGCGAAGGGGTGACCGCTGCAGACGAAGATGTTGTGACCTACCTGCGCAAGAGCAATGTCGCCTTTCTGCCCGTGATCAACAAAATTGATGGTTTGAACGAAGATCAGATCACCGCGGACTTCGTGCGCTTTGGATTTCCCGAATACGCCATGATTTCGGCTAGCCACAATCGCGGCCTCAAGCAGCTGCGCGAATCCATCGCCGAACGTCTGACCGCGCTGGATTTGCTCGAGGGAACCGAGTGGGAAGAGGAAGCGGATGGGATCCGCGTCGCTGTTGTCGGTCGGCCGAACGTGGGTAAGTCCACCCTGGTCAACCGACTGATTGGCGAGGAACGGCAGGTTGTATTTGATATGCCCGGCACGACAAAGGATGCCATCGACATTCCGTTTCATAAGGACGGCACAGATTACGTGCTGATCGATACGGCGGGTGTGCGACGCAAGGGCAAGGTGTCTGAAGTCACCGAAAAATTCTCTGTGGTCAAAGCCCTGCAGGCCATGGAGCGTGCCCATGTTGTGATCCTAGTGATTGATGCTTCAGAAGGGTTAGTGGAACAAGACCTGCACGTGTTGGAATACGCGCTGGAGGCTGGAGCGGGCATGGTGATTGCCGTCAACAAGTGGGACGGCCTAGAACAAGTTCAGCGCGACAAGGTAAAAAAAGCCTTAGATAGGCGTTGGAATTTTGTGCCTTGGGTGCCGTTAGCCACGATATCAGCACTGCACGGCAGTGGTGGGGGCAAGTTATTGGGTCGAGTCGAGCAGGTGTACAAAGTAGGCCTGTTTGATGTGTCGACCTCTTTGCTGACACGTCTGGTGCGCAATATGGCCGCCGCGCATCCAACGCCGTCGGTACGAGGCCGTGCGATCAAGATCAAAGTGGCCACGCGGGCAGGCTCGCATCCGCCGCGCATCGTCGTGCATGGCAATCAGCTTGGCGCGCTGCCTGCCAGCTATAGACGATTTTTGGAGAACGGATTTCGCGAAGCACTGAATTTGGTGGGCAATCCGGTCAAACTCGAGTTACGCGACTCGGAAAATCCCTTTGCCGGTAAGCGCAATGTTCTGACTCAGCGTCAGGTCGATCGGCGCAAGCGCAGCATCAAGCATCGCAAAAAGTCTAAGAAATAGAGTCAGTCTGCATCACCCGGGACGAGCATGCTCATCATGCTTTGGGGATCGACTCGGTAGCCGTTTAGGCTCACTGACCAATGCAGATGAGGGCCGGTGACACGCCCGGTAGCGCCGACTAGGCCAATGACCTGTCCTTGTTGCACTGTCTCGCCTTCGTTGACTAGAGGCTCACTGAGATGGCAGTACATGGTAATCAATCCCTGACCGTGATCCAAGAAAATGGTCTTGCCGTTGTAGTACAGGTGGTCTACCAGCGTTACCTCGGCATCGGCTGGTGCTCGAATTTCGGCTCCGGTAGGCGCAGCGATGTCCAAGCCGCTGTGGGGATTGCGAGGCTCGCCATTAAAGAACCGGCGATGACCAAACAGGCTGCTCACTGGGCCTTCAAGGGGGCGAAGAAAGCCGTTTTGTGGCGGCGTTCTATCTGAGAACGCCAAGTAAAGGGCGCGCTGGCGACTGCTTTCTCGCCTGATACGCGCCAACTGCTCCGGGTTCGGATTGACCATCTCTCGATTTTTCAGCGTGATGTGTTGTTCTGAGTAGGCTTTATCACTGACCTCGAAGACATGGGAACGGGTCTGATCGCCGAGCCGGTAGGTGATTTCAGCGGGTCCCAACGGCTGGCTCAAGGGCAGTCCCACCAAGGCTTCCGCGCCTCGGGTCAGTACCGGGCGGGTATTGAACCGCAGATCAGCCGCGCCCTCGGGCAGGGGCCAGCGGTAGATGCCGCCGGGTACTGCAGTGGGCGACGGGCTAGCGGCGGGCTCACTGGCGATTAATGCGCCGGAGCCAAGTAGCAATACGCCGAGGATCAGGCCGATGACCGGTAACTGATGGACTGATGAGTGCCTATGAATCATGTCTCTTCCGTTGGCTGTGATTGCGTATCGTTCAATAGCTTTCCCGGCGCCGTGTCGAGGATCTTGGCAGTGAATCGTCCGTCCTGCATCTGGCCAGAGATCTCCTGGCCCACAGTCAATGCGGCAGCCTGGGAAATGACAGGTCCCATGGGATCTCTCAATACCGTATAGCCGCGGGCAAGGGTTGGCAGCGGGCTGAGGCTTTCCAGCATGCGAGCGGATGCAACCATGCGCTGCTCGCGCTGCGCGAGTGTCCGAAGCATAACCTGCTGCAAGCGCCTGTGAGCCGCACCGACCTTGTCATCAAGCCCCCTCAAGAGTCGATCCGGTCGTTGGAGATTCAGTCTGTTCGCGGCGCCACGCGTCTGCATATGGCGCTGCTCAACGCTTGCTGTCGCTGCCCGGGAGAGCCGTGTGACCAACTCGTCAAGCCGTTGGGATGCTTGCTCGCAATAGCGTGCGGGATTGATCAAGCCTAGGGATACATTCTGTACTGACAGACGCTTTTCACGGAGCCGGGCCACCAGCACCATCTGCAGCCGGTGCAACTGGCTCAGCAACACCTGCGCCAGTTCGTCACCATCTGGGGCGATCAGTTCTGCTGCAGCCGAGGGAGTAGGGGCCCTGAGGTCCGCAACAAAGTCGCTGATCGACACATCAATTTCATGACCGATGGCCGACACGACGGGTATCTCAATGTCTGCTATTGCCCGGGCAATCGATTCCGCGTTGAAAACCCAAAGGTCTTCCATCGACCCGCCGCCCCGGGTGAGCAAAATGAGGTCCGGCTGCAAGGCTGCCGCGCGGCCAAGAGCGGATAGGATCTCCTGTTCAGCCTCGTTGCCCTGCACCGACGTGGGCACTACGGTCACCGCGAGGGCGGGAAATCGACGACGCCACACCGACAGAACGTCTTTGAGCGCCGCACCGGTGGGTGATGTAACCACGGCAACATGCCGGGGCAGATCAGGTAAGGGTCGCTTACGTTGTTGTTCGAAGAGACCCTCGGCATTCAGTTGTCGCTTGAGGGCATCAAAGGCCGCCCGCAGCGCGCCCTCGCCGGCGGGCTCCATATGTGCAACGATGATTTGAAATTCGCCCCGACCCTCGTAGAGGCTGACACGACCGCGCAGCAGAACCTGCTGCCCGTTGGCCGGCTGCATGCGCGCGCGCCGATTGGCGTTGGCGAACATTGCACAGCGAACCTGTGCATCGTTGTCCTTCAGCGTGAAATACCAGTGGCCCGAGCCGGGTCTGGCGAAACTCGAGAGTTCGCCGCTGACCCAGATCTGGTTAAACCGCTGTTCAATGGTCATGCGTGCCTGACGGTTGAGCTGGCTAACGGACAACACTTGGCGTTCTGCCGTGGCGTCTGGGCTGATGGGGAAACGATTAGACATAACGTCGCTGGCCAAGATTCACTGCGAGACTGAGGGTCAAATCATTTCGTGTTTAGGCTGCCAAGACAAGAGCTGGAAAGCTCATGAGCGAAGAGATAACCACAGATTTACTTCTGGGGTGACCGCCGTTAAAATGCGGCTTTTGCGGGGCAACTAATGCTGAGAATTGCCAACGAAGCAATGACGTTTGATGACGTGCTACTCCTGCCTGCTTTCTCCAACACCCTCCCTTCCCAAGTAACGCTTAAATCCCAGCTGACGAAAAATATCGCGCTGAACATACCTCTGTTGTCCTCGGCGATGGACACGGTAACCGAGGCTCGATTAGCCATCGCCATCGCCCAAGAGGGCGGCATGGGTATCGTGCACAAAAACATGACCATAGAGCAGCAGGCGCGAGAAGTGCGTGCAGTGAAAAAATACGAGTCCGGCATCATTCGGGATCCAGTGAGCATTCATCCTGAAGCCTCTCTCAAAGAGCTGTATTCGTTGACCCAAGAACACGGTATCTCCGGGGTACCCGTCGTCTCTCAAGGCAAGCTGGCGGGCATTATTACCAGCCGCGATTTGCGCTTTGAGAGTCGAACCGATGCCTTGGTCAACGATGTGATGACGCCACGAGAACGCTTGGTAACCGCCCTAGAGGGAACCGACTTCGAACAGATCACAAGGTTGTTGCACGACCATAAGCTTGAAAAAGTGTTGTTGATTAACGAAGCCGATGAGCTGACCGGCATGATCACGGTAAAAGATATTGTCAAAGCTCAGGCCTATCCAATGGCCTGTAAAGACGCCCAAGGTCAGTTGCGGGTAGGTGCAAGCGTTGGCACCAGTGAAGACACGGAAGCACGCATATCTGCGCTAGTAGATGCTGGCGTAGACGTGGTGGTGGTGGATACGGCACACGGGCACAGTCAAGGTGTGCTGGATCAGGTAGCTTGGATCAAGCAGCATTATCCAAGCTTGGACGTGATTGGTGGCAATGTGGCCACTAAGGCTGGCGCACAGGCTCTTATTGAAGCAGGCGCAGACGCGGTAAAAGTGGGTATTGGCCCCGGTTCCATTTGTACCACGCGGATTGTTGCCGGTGTGGGCGTGCCTCAAATTACCGCTATTTCTGAAGCGGCTGAGGTTGCCACGGCTGCCGGTGTGCCGGTAATCGCTGACGGTGGTATCCGTTATTCCGGTGACATTGCTAAGGCGATCGTTGCAGGCGCGAGTGCGATTATGGTGGGCAGTTTGCTGG
>JAACDS010000028.1 GCA_009936895.1 Pseudomonadota bacterium | reverse complement strand
GCTTTGAACCAGATAGCCGCATTGCTTTCCGTTCCTCAGAGAGAGATTGATCAGCTTCTGTCGATGATCAATGCCCAGGCGCAATTCCAACAGCGCGCATACCAGCAGCAGGGTGGTCGACAGCGAGCAACTACTAATGAGCCTTCTGGGCTGGATACGGCTTATGCCGCGCTTGGATTGGCGCCTGATGCATCCAATAGTGAGTTGAAGCGCCGTTACCGCAAATTGATGAGCGAAAACCATCCAGATAAGCTCATTGCAGAGGGTGTGCCAGATGAGCTCCTAAGGGTCGCGACCGCACGTGCGCAGGAAATTACGGCGGCCTATGAAGTGATACAGCAATCTCGCGGGCTGAAATAACGGAGCTGTATAGGTGCCGCCGTGGTTGGTCTGCTCAATGGCGCCAGAATGCTGGAGTGAACAGCACGAGAAGAGTGAAGACCTCAAGCCTCCCCATGAGCATAGCCAGGCACAGGATAATTTTTCCGGCTTCGCTGACGCCAGCGTAGTTACTAGCCACTTTGCCGAGCCCCGGCCCCAAATTATTCAAGGTGGCGGCTACGGCAGAACGCGCGGATGGGAAGTCCAGTCCCGTCGCGAGTAGGGCAAGCCATATGGATACAAAGCAAAACATATAGACAGCAAAAAAACTCCACACTGCGCTGATGATTTCGGTTTGTACGCGCCGCGAGTCAATCTTGAGGGGAATGATGGCATTCGGATGCAGTAGCTGCCTGAGTTCGCGCACTCCCTGACGAAAAATAAGCAGGATTCTCATCGCTTTCATGCCACCGCCAGTTGACCCTACGCATCCGCCCATAAAGCTCAGCATTAGCAGCAATACAGGTAAAAATAATGGCCATACGGAAAAATCTTGTGTGGTGAAACCGGTGGTGGTGGCGATGGAGATTGTTTGGAATAGTCCATGGATCAGGCTGTCTTCCACATTGAACGTTTCGGTAAGTACCAGCAAGACGCAAATTACGCAGGTGGCCAGCGCGATTACGGTTAAGAAGAAGGCGGTTTCTGAATCGTGGGTATAAACCCGGATATCGCGACGCTGAATGGCGATGAAATGCAATCCAAAATTGACTGCTGAGACCACCATAAAAAATGAACTAATCAGTAAGATGCTATTTTGATCGTAGTAACCGAGACTTGCATCATGAGTCGAAAATCCACCGATTGCGACGGTCGAAAATGCGTGACAAATGGCATCGAAAACGGTCATTCCTGCAAAGAAATAGGAAGCAGCGCAGGCAATGGTGAGCAGCAAATAGATGCCAAAGAGCGCTTTGGCGGTGCTGGTGATTCGGGGCGTTAATTTTCTTTCTTTCGAGGGGCCGGCGCTCTCAGCGCGATACAGCTGCATACCCCCAATACCCAGCATCGGCAGTACCGCAACAGCAAGCACAACGATACCGATACCGCCTAGCCACTGCAGTAACTGCCGATACAGGAGAAGTGACTGAGGCAACGCATCCAGCCCCGTTATCACTGTGGCCCCAGTAGTGGTCAGTCCGGATATTGATTCAAAAACTGACGCCGCACCAGACAGATTAAGTGATGGAATGAGCCAGAAAGGAATGGCGCCAAATACACCCAACACCAACCAGAAAAGCGCCGTGACCAAGAATCCATCGCGAATGTTCAAGTCCCTTTTTAGGCTACGGGTTGGCAACCAAAGCAAGATGCCGGCCAGCAATGTCATGCCAAAGCCGGTGGCAAAGGCGGATTCCACGCCATCACGATGAATGACGGAGAGAAATAGGGAGGGCAGCATGGCGCTGCTGAATAACATCAGCAAAACGCCGATGATTTTGAAGGCCATCGCAAACTGCATCAGATAAAGCCGAAGCCTACTGCAAAGAGTTTTTCGACAGCCGATATTTGCGAGCGGTCTGCAAGAAACAGAATGACATGATCATCTTCTTCTACCACGATATGATCGTGGGCAATCAGCACTTCATCGCCCCTCAGTATTGCCCCCACCGTGGCGCCCGTTGGCAAATGCAATTCATCAAGGCGTCTGCCCACGACTTTGGATGAATTCGCATCCCCGTGAGCGGTCAGCTCAATTGCTTCGGCCGCACCTCGCCTGAGCGAATGGACATTGCCAATGTCGCCTTTTCTCACGTGCGCCAAAAGGCTGCTAATCGTGATTTGTTGAGGGGAGATGGCGATGTCAATATCGTCGCCGATCAGATCAATGTAAGCCGCATTAGTGATCAGGGTAATTACCTTTTTGGCGCCCAGCCGCTTGGCGAGCATCGACATCATAATGTTTGATTCATCGTTGTCGGTCAGGGCGCAAAAGACATCGGTGTTCTCGATATTTTCCTGCTGCAATAGCAATGGCTCATGCCCGCTGCCATGAAGAACGAGCGTGTCTTCTAGGAGATCAGACAACACTCGACAACGGTCATACGAGCGCTCGATCACTTTGACCTGATAGTGTTTTTCAAGGCGCTCTGCCAGCGTCGAACCGATATTGCCGCCACCGGCAATCATGATTCTATGATAGGGCTTATCGATTGTTCTTAGTTCGGCGGTGACGGAGCGAATATGTTCACGAGCCGCGATGAAAAAGACTTCGTCATCAGGCTCTACTACCGTCGAGCCCTGAGGAATGATGGGGTCACCGCCGCTGCGGAAAATAGCAGCGACCCGGGTGTCCACTCGGGGCATGTGTTCTCGAATTTCCTGCAGCTCACGACCAACGATTGGTCCCCCCGCCAGCGCTCTGACCGCGACTAATCTGATGCGGCCCTCGGCAAAGTCGAGCACCTGCAGTGAACCGGGGTTAGCAATTAGCTGCTC
>JAACDS010000256.1 GCA_009936895.1 Pseudomonadota bacterium | reverse complement strand
GGTGCCGGTGGCGATATGCTGGACTTGTCTGACTTGTTAATTGGTTACGAGGTTGGTGACGACATCTCGAACTGGGTCAGCGCGATGGACGACGGCAGCGGCGGCACACTGCTGACCGTCGATCACGACCGAACCGGCGCAGCGGCGGCTTCCGTCACCATTCGACTGCAGGGTGTTGCGCATACGGCAAACATCGAAGACACGTTGTTGAGCGACGGCAACCTGGTTGTGCTGTGAGCGGCGTGCGAGGCAATGATCTGAATTGTCCCAGCAACTCACATCCTGACGTTATGTGCCCTTGCCGGTAACGGTGAGGGTGGCTGCGCCCTACAGGCAAACGCATCGCGAATTTTGGGCGCTGGGGGATGCCGGCCGTGTTCACTACTTGGTGAACAATCGCGATACCTATAGAATGCGAAGCGCACCAGTTTGGCGACAGCATGAATCCTTTTCAATCGTTACTATTGTCCTTTCCACCGGAAGCTGCGCATTACATTGCCATGAGCGCACTACGCGCTGCCCGCTGGCTTCCGGGCAGCTGCTGCCCGCTGCCTGGCGCGTCACGACAATTTTTGGGTAAAACGCTTCAGAATCCGATCGGTTTAGCGGCAGGTCTCGATAAGAACGCCGAGGCGGTTCTGGGGCTGGCACGCTGCGGCTTCGGCTTTGTCGAGGTGGGTACCGTCACGCCATTGGCTCAGCCCGGCAATCCGCAGCCCCGTCTATTTCGACTGCCGGAACATCAGGCGTTGATAAACCGCATGGGGTTTAACAACTACGGTATGCAGGCCATGGCGCGGCGCTTGCACCAGGTTCGTTCCAGTGGTCGGTTAGATGGGACGCTGTTGGGCGTCAATCTGGGTAAGAACAAAGACACCTCAAATGACGAAGCGGCCAGCGATTATGTGAAGGGTATGGACTGCCTGCACAGCTACGCCGACTACTTTACGGTGAATCTGTCTTCGCCGAATACGCCGAATCTGCGTCAGCTGCAGCACGGTGAACCCCTTCGCATGTTGCTCAGCCAGGTCAAGGAACGCCAAATGGCATTGGCGGGTCAATCTACCCCGGTGCCTTTATTATTGAAAGTGGCGCCTGATCTAGACGAAGACGAGGTAGGGCAGATTGCGGAACAGGTTTGCGCCTGCGAGTTTGACGGGATTATCGCGACGAATACCACGCTGTCTCGAGAAGCGGTGGTCGGTCGTAAGCATGCGGAGGAGGCGGGCGGTCTCAGTGGCGCTCCGCTGACCCTGCGAAGTGCTCAGGTGATAGCTCAATTTCGGCGCGCTGTACCGGCGGATCTGACCTTGGTCGGGGTTGGTGGTATCGGCTCCGGGGCGGATGCCTTGGCCATGCTCAACGCCGGGGCGCAGGCGTTACAAATATACACATCTTTTATTTACCAAGGCACTAATTTGGTGCGCAATTTAGTGATTGCGACGAATAAGTAGTTTTATTGATTCAGACACAATAAAACGCACAATTTTGTGGCGTTTTGTGTGTCGGTTCGCTTAAATGTCGGTTCTGAATGGAGAGAGAACCGATGATCAAGATAATTATGCTGATGGGCGGCTTACTGCTCAGCCAATCCGCCTACGCTGAAGGCATCAGTGGGGCCGATACCGCTTGGATCATGACCGCTACAGCCCTCGTGCTGTTTATGACGCTGCCCGGACTGTCGTTGTTCTACGGCGGCTTGGTGCGTTCGAAGAATGTGCTCAGTGTGCTCATGCAGTGTTTTACGATTGCTTGCGTGATGTCGCTGCTTTGGCTGTTGGTAGGCTATTCCTTGGCCTTTGGCGACGGCGGCAGCCTCAATGCCTTTATCGGTGGCCTGGACAACGTGTTGCTGGCTCAGATTGGCGAAGACACGGAGTCTGGCACGATTCCCGAGAGCGTCTTTGCTCTGTTTCAAATGACGTTTGCAGTCATCACACCCGCCCTGATCGTTGGCGGTTTCGCCGAGCGTATGCGCTTCTCTGCGGTCGTATTGTTCTCATCGGCTTGGTTGATCTTGGTTTATGCACCGATCTGCCACTGGGTCTGGGGCGGCGGTTGGCTGAGCGAACTGGGCGTGATGGACTTTGCAGGCGGTATTGTCGTGCACATCACGGCTGGCGTTGCCGCATTGGTGGCTGCCATGGTGCTGGGTAATCGCAGGGGTTTCCCAAACCAAGCCATGCCACCGCATAACATGACGCTGTCCATTATGGGCGCGGGTATGCTCTGGGTCGGGTGGTTTGGTTTCAACGGCGGCAGCGCCTTGGCCGCAAACGGTGACGCGGGTATGGCCATGTTGGTCACCCACATTTCTGCAGCGGCGGGCGCCTGCACTTGGATGTTATTGGAGCGCATCAATCACGGAAAAGCGTCTGCACTGGGTGCGGTAACGGGCATGGTAGCGGGTCTGGGTACCATTACGCCGGCCTCTGGCTTTGTCGGTCCTGGCGGTGGGTTGATTATCGGTCTGTCGGCAGGCTTTGTCTGCTATTACGCCACCGGATACATCAAACGAACACTAAAAATTGACGATTCGTTGGACGTCTTTCCCGTGCACGGTGTGGGCGGCATCCTTGGCACCCTTCTGACGGGTGTCTTTGCCAGCAACGCCTTGGGAGTATTCAGCGGCCAAGAAGACATCGCGATCGGCGCTCAGGTGTCCACTCAAGCAATTGGCATCGTGTCATCAATTGTTTACACCGCGGTCGTAACGTTTGTAATTCTCAAGGTGACAGATGCCTTAGTCGGCAATCGAGTTGATGAAGAAGACGAGATGCAAGGCTTGGACTTGGTTTCTCACGATGAGCGAGGCTACGATCTATAAGGAAGAGGGGCCTGCGGTTTAGAGGTCCTTATAATAAAAAAGTGTCTCGTGTGAGAAGGGGCTAGTCGTATTGGTTTTTTCCTAGCCCCGTTTG
>JAACDS010000255.1 GCA_009936895.1 Pseudomonadota bacterium | reverse complement strand
GTGGGTTGTTTAAAATCGACGCCATAGGTTGCTTTATAGCGTCCCGCAGGGCTTTTTCAAAGTCTTGACGCGACATTAATGTGGCGCCAAGTGATTCGAGATGAGGATTATAGACCTGGCAGTCTATGACCTCGACACCATAATCAACGCAGAGTTTCGCGAGTGCGGTAAAAGCGGCTTTCGATGCGTCGGTCTCCTTGTGGAACATGGATTCACCAAAAAAAACATTGCCAATCAAAAGGCCATATAGGCCGCCTACCAATGAACCACCGGAGAACACTTCAATCGAGTGCGCAATTCCTAAGTTGTGAAGCGTCGTGTAAGCCTGCAACATTTCTCCCGTAATCCACGTATCAGCGCCCGTACTTTCACGCTGACGCGTCTTAGCGCAGCAATGGATCACGCTTGTAAAGTCCGTGTCGTAGCGGATCAACCAATCTTTGTTTCGTAGTGTTCGTCTCAGCGACCGACTGATGTGAATGTCAGAAGGCCTAAGCACCATCCTAGGGTCGGGCGACCACCACAGGATCTCTTGTCCCTCATGGAACCAAGGGAAAATACCTTGCGCATATGCGAGCAGTAACGTTTCCGGAGAGAGGTCGCCCCCGTGAGCCAGAAGCCCATTAGGCTCTGATAATGCTCGACTTGTCGGAGGGAACGGGTTTGGCGCCACTTCAGTCCTGGCGGAGTCCGTCTAGGTATTTCTCAGCATCTAGTGCAGCCATACATCCAAATCCTGCAGAGGTGATGGCCTGCCTATAAACGTGATCAGCCACATCTCCTGCCGCGAAAACACCGCCCACACTGGTGTGAGTGACGCAGCCCTCGGTGCCGGAATGAACGGTTAAATAGCCGCCGACCATCTCTAATTGGCCCTTGAATAAATCGGTATTAGGTTTGTGGCCTATAGCAATAAATACGCCAGATAAGGTGATTGAATCGCAGTCTTCAGGTTCAATGGTTGAGCGCATGCGGATGCCCGTGACACCACTTTCATCCCCGAGCACTTCATCCAAGGTGCGATGCCAATGGGTCTCTATTCTGCCTTCGTTGACCCGGTCCATGAGGCGATCTTGCAAGATTTTTTCGGCCCGGAGAGAGTCTCGACGGTGAACAAGGTGCACTTTGGAGCAGAGATTGCTCAAATAAAGTGCTTCCTCTACCGCAGTGTTGCCGCCGCCGACCACCGCAACTTCTTGACTACGATAGAAGAATCCGTCGCAAGTGGCGCATGCGCTAACCCCTTTGCCCATGAACGCCGTTTCCGATGGCAGGCCCAAGTATTGAGCCGAGGCCCCCGTCGCAATGATCAAAGCATCACAAGTGTATTCCGACGTACCCGTTAACTGAAACGGACGCTCCTGCAGATTTACTGATTCAATATGATCAAACACCACGCTGGCTTCTAACCGCTCTACATGCGCCTGCATCTGCTGCATGAGTTGAGGCCCCTGCAGGTCATGGCTTCCGCCAGGCCAGTTTTCTACTTCGGTAGTGGTGGTCAGTTGACCGCCTTGCTGCAGTCCCGTGATGACTACTGGGCTTAGATTGGCGCGAGCGGCGTAGACCGCTGCGGTATATCCGGCAGGGCCTGACCCCAAAATGATCAATCGGTGATGAGATGCGTTGCTCATGATGGTGTTCCGTTACAGCTGAGGGCGAGGATTGTAGCCAAGGTTGAAGGGTATCGCAGGTCGCCCCCTTAGGCCAGACGAACGGCACGCGAAGAGCAGAAAATAAACCCGCACTGGCCTTATAAAACGTCGGAAATTCATGCCATTACGAAACTAATCAGCTGAGAGCCTGTGGTAATATGGGCCTTTACCGAACGGGTTGCATAGTGGTGGCAAGCAAGGCAAAAACCGCTGAAAAGACAGAAGAGGCTGATCAGGCCCGCGGTCGGCGGCGTATCCGTGACGTCCTGTTTATCAGCGTTGGCGCGATGTGTTTGTTTGTGCTGATGGCGCTTATGACCTTCAGTGAGACGGACCCGGGCTGGTCCGCCAGCGGGACTGGGGTGCCAATCCAAAACCTGGGTGGTGTGACAGGAGCCTTTTTGGCAGATGTCTTCTACGCCTTGGTAGGCTCGGCCGCTTATTTGGTACCGCTTCTACTCGCCTATCGCGCAATTTCACTGTTATTCACCGAAGACCAGCATCAAGCCATTGACTGGCAGATGATGGGTTTGCGGACATTGGGATTGCTGCTGTTGGTTGTGTCCGCTACGGCGCTACTGTCACTCAATGATGGAGGTCTTTCTCACCTACCCCAAGGAGCTGGTGGCATTTTGGGTGCGGCGATCGGAGAGGGTTTCGATCAGGCTTTTAATCCGGTGGGGGCCCGGCTGGTTCTGGTGAGCCTGTTTTTACTGGGGCTCACCGTATTTGCCGATATCAGTTGGCTCGGAGTGGTCGACTGGCTGGGAAGCAAGACGCTCAGCGGCGGGCAACAAGTTAGGCAACGATTCGTGGAAAAAATGGATCAACTGCGCGACCGGCGCGCCAGAGAAAAGCAACTTACAGAGCGTAAGCTGCAGATTGAACAGCATGTGGCCAAGGAAAAGAAGCGAGCGCCCCCCAAAATTAAGGCCCC
>JAACDS010000006.1 GCA_009936895.1 Pseudomonadota bacterium | reverse complement strand
TCCGATGGCGCATCGGCACTGGTGCTGACGCGGGAAAGCAACCTCAACGGTCGTAATCCGCTGGCCCGCATTGTCGCCCATAGCACGCATTCCATTCACCCCAGCGAATTCACGTTAGCGCCCATTGGCGCCATCGAGAAATTGCTGGAGAAGACAGGCTGGAGCGCCGATTCTGTTGATTTATTTGAGATCAATGAGGCATTCGCGATGGTCACCATGCTGACCATGCAGGCACTGAACTTGCCCCACGAAAAGGTCAACGTCTACGGTGGCGCATGCGCCCAAGGTCACCCCATCGGCTCTACCGGCAGCCGTCTGATTGTGACCCTGGCCCATGCCATGCAGCAGCAGGGTAAGAGTCGTGGCATCGCGGCTCTGTGTATTGGCGGGGGAGAAGCCACGGCAGTGGCGCTGGAGCGTACCTAACCAGCGGCGAAGCAGGCACCGGTGCAAACAGGCGTCCAAAAAAGTAGGCGCGGTAACGCACCGCAACCCAGCGAGCCAATGTGTTATCGAACAGGAACAGTTTTGTGAGCAAACTGACGTGAAGCAACAACGAACTCCACTACCCATTATTGTTGGCAGCGGCGGTATCAGCCCCGCAGGGCGCGTCTCGTTTAACCACGCCTACCGACGTATGGTGATCGACTCGCTTCCTGCGGCAAAGCGCGAAGCTACGCTAAGCAGCCTCGCCAAACTGATGGGGTTGGCCAGTGCCGGGCATCCAGACCTCGACGGCGCGACACAGCAGCAAATTCTTGACGGTACCCTCGTGCGAAAAATTGAGCACTTCGATGTCGAACGTGTCGCTTGGAACAACGCGATGTCCCTTGGCAATGTGAGCGACAGCGAGCAAACCTTCGTGGTCGCCAAACGCCAGCTGCCACAAACGTTGCCCGAAGGCTGGAACGTCTCGGCGCTGGACGACAAAACCGTTTTGGTGAGATGCCGCGGCGACCTTAATGTTTTAGTGCAAGACCTGCGACCCAGCAAGGTCACCAGTGCGGGTCAGCTGCCCACCGGGTTCGATCCTGCGGCCCTATACCCCAGCCGCAGTCATCCACGCGGCTTACAGATGACCGTCTATGGCGCGTCAGATGCCTTGCGCTCCACCGGCTTCACTATCGATGAACTGAAAAGCTTGGTCCGCCCCGATCAAATCGGCGTGTATTCGGGATCCGCGATGGGCCAACTGGACCAAGACGGCTACGGCGGTTTGATGCAAAACGCGTTGACTGGCAAACGTCCAACCTCCAAAAACCTTGCCCTAGGCCTGGCGGAAATGCCCGGCGACTTCGTCAATGCCTACGTCTTGGGTTCTGTGGGTGAAACCGCTGGCATCATCGGCGCCTGCGCCACATTTTTATACAGCGTCAAACGCGGTATGGACGAAATACGCAGCGGCAGCAAGCGCATCGTAATCGTCGGCAATGCGGAAGCCCCGGTAAACCCCGCGGTCATCGAAGGCTATCGAACCATGGGAGCACTTACGGAAGACGAAGCCTTGATGGCCCTGGACAACAGCACACAGCCAGACAACCGTCGAGCCTGCCGCCCGTTCTCGAGCAATGCAGGGTTCACCTTAGCCGAATCCTCGGTGTGGATCGTACTGATGGACGACGCGTTAGCCATGGAAAGTGGCGCCCGTGTACTGGGCTCCGTCGGCGATGTCTTTGTTAACGCCGATGGCTACAAAAAATCCATTCCCGGCCCCGGCATTGGTAACTACGTTACCGTCGCGAAAGCGATGGCGGCGGCTAGAGGAATGTTGGGCGAGGACGGATTACGAACCAGCACCTATATGCACGCCCACGGCACCGGCACACCCCAAAATCGGGTCACGGAATCAGCGATCATGAGTGAGGTCGCCAAGGCGTTTGGCATACCCCGCTTGAGCATCGCTGCGATCAAATCCTACGTCGGACATTCGCTGGCACCGGCAGGCGGAGATCAGCTCTCGGCCATTCTCGGTGCATGGCAGGACGGCATCGTTCCGGGCATCAAGACCATTGATCATATTGCCGACGATGTCGCCCAAGAGAACCTGCACTTCCCACTACAGGACGAAGAACGGGACATCGCCAGCATGCGCGGTGCCTTCGTGAACTCCAAAGGCTTCGGCGGCAACAATGCCACAGGCTTTTTTGTGTCACCCAAGCAAACCGAGCAGATGTTGGAAAAACGCTATGGCACGCAAGCGTTCGCAGCGGCCAAGCAACGCCAAGAGGCGGTAGAGAGCACGGCACAGGCTTACGACGCCAAAGCCGATGACGGCGATATTGCGCCCATCTACCGGTTTGGCGAGGGTGTGTTAGAAGGTAAGGACCTGACGCTTACCGACCGCAAGATCAGCGTGCCGGGCTTTGAACAGGCTATCGAGCTGTCGGACGACAATCCGTTTGACGACATGACCTAGCAGAAAGACTCGGGCCTAATGCAGCGACCCTTGATGCTCGGCCAGCAGCGTGTTCACCCGAGCCTTGGCTTCTTCGACCAG
>JAACDS010000027.1 GCA_009936895.1 Pseudomonadota bacterium | reverse complement strand
GATTTGCCGTTGAACTGAATACGCTTCCCTTCGGAGCGTGGCGACGCCAACAGCGCCAATTCACCTACCGGGAATTTGCGCTCCTGCAGAATGTCCACCAAGGCCTCGCCCACGGCGCCAGAGGCTCCCGCGATGGCTACGTTGACTGTTTTTTGGGTACTCATTACCTAAATAAAACCTCTTTCTATGACTTAAAGATTTTCGATCACCAGTTCACCCATGGTTCGACAACCCACGGCTTCGTCCTGATCATCCCCTGCAATATCAGCAGTGCGATGACCGTCCGCGAGCACCTTGGCCACCGCGCGATCTACGTTGTCCGCCGCTTCGGGCATATTCAGGCTGTAACGGAACAACATGCCAACAGAGAGAATGGTCGCCAACGGGTTGGCTTTATCTTGGCCCGCAATATCGGGAGCCGTACCGTGTACAGGTTCGTACATGCCCGCGCCACTGGCAGACAGTGACGCCGACGGCAGCATGCCCAAGCTACCGGTGAGCATGGCCGCCACATCAGACAAGATGTCACCGAATATGTTGCCGGTCACGATCACGTCAAACTGCTTAGGCGCGCGAACCAACTGCATGGCTGCGTTGTCGACGTACATATGCGACAGCTCAACGTCTGGGTAATCGCTGGCGATACTGGTTACCACCTCGCGCCACAGCTGACTGACTTCCAGCACATTGGCTTTATCCACGCTGCAAAGCCGACCATTACGCTTGCTGGCCAGATCAAAACTCACCCGGGCGATACGTTCAATTTCATGTTCGGCGTAAACTAAGGTGTTGAAACCCACACGCTCGTTGTCCCGTGTCTCAACCCCACGTGGCTCACCGAAATAGATGCCGCCGGTCAGCTCACGCACGATCAAAATGTCGAGGTCGGATACCAACTCTGGCTTCAGTGACGAAGCACCGGCCAGTGAACTGGCCAGCAGCGCAGGACGTAAATTGGCGAACAAGCCCAGTTCTTGCCTAAGACCCAGCAGGCCTTTCTCTGGACGCTGAGCAGTCGGCAGATCATCCCACTTAGGGCCACCCACACCGCCCAACAATACGGCGTCCGCGGCTTTGGCCTTTTCCAAGGTCGTCTCAGGCAACGGAATACCACACTCATCAATGGCTGCACCGCCAACTAAGGCCTCTTCCAACTCGATAGCAACGCCCTGTTGCTGAGCGGCGACCTGTAATACCTCGACTGCCGGAGCCACCACCTCTTTGCCGATGCCATCACCGGGGAGAACTAATACTTTTTTCACATCGAATCCTTTTTGAGTGAACCAAGGGATACCCTCAGATCAGCGTTTAATCACGAAATAACCAGGGTTGGCGCTGGCGATGCCCGACTTCAAAGTCGCGAATCAGCTGCGCTTCCGCCAGCGTTAAATCGATGTCATCCATACCTTTGAGCATTTTTTCTTTGAGGGCCGAGTCGATTTCGAAACCATGCGCCTGCTCGCCATCGGTTACGGTCTGAGCCTGTAGATCAATCGACAACTGCAACCCGGAAGCGGCGCGCTCGAAAAAACCGTCCAGCACGTCGGCTGGCAGAATGATGGGCAGCACCCCGTTCTTGAAGCAGTTACCAAAGAAAATATCGGCGAAACTCGGGGCGAGGACTGCACGAAAACCAAATTCCTTCAGTGCCCAAACAGCATGCTCCCGTGAGGAGCCGCATCCAAAATTGTCTCGGGCAATCAATATTGAAGCCCCCTGATATTTTGGTAAATTCAACGCAAACTCGCGATTAAGCTGACGCTCGTTTGGCGTCATGCCAATCGTGCCCTGATCGAGAAAGCGCCAGGCATCGAACAGGTAGTCGCCAAATCCTGTGCGCTTGATCGATTTCAAATACTGTTTGGGAATGATTTGGTCGGTGTCTACGTTGGCACGATCCAGTGGCGCCACCAGCCCGTTCAGTTGAGTGAATGCGTCCACTAGCCTTCTCCCTGTTGATCGTCACGAATATCGACAAATCGACCGTGGATGGCTGCTGCTGCCGCCATGGCCGGACTCACTAAGTGGGTTCGTCCACCGTAGCCCTGTCGACCTTCAAAGTTACGATTGGATGTCGAGGCACAGTGCTCGCCCTCACCCAGTTGATCCGGGTTCATACCCAAGCACATGGAGCAGCCCGCCGAACGCCACTGAAAGCCAGCTTGCGTAAACTGCTCAGCCAGCCCCTCGGCTTCGGCTTGGGCTTTGACCAAGCCCGAACCCGGCACCACCAAGGCTTCAGTCACATTGGGGGATACCTTGCCGCCACGAATCTGGGCCGCCGCGGATCGCAGATCTTCGATCCGCGCGTTGGTACACGACCCAATAAACACCCGACTAATCGCGATATCAGTAATTTTTTGATGTGCGCTCAAATCCATGTACTTCAGCGCTAGACCTGTCGACTCCGCTTGCACCGCATCGCTCATCTCCGCAGGATCGGGCACCTGTTCATCAATGCCCGCTACCATTTCCGGCGACGTGCCCCAGCTGACTTGAGGGGCCACGGCGCTCGCATCAATTGTGATGGAGGCATCAAATACCGCCTCTTCGTCGGAGACCAAGGTGCGCCAGTAATCTTCGGCCTGATTCCACTGCTCACCCTTCGGCGCAAAAGGCCGACCGTGAAGATAACTGATGGTCGTATCATCCACTGCCACCAGACCCGCTCGCGCACCGGCCTCAATACTCATATTGCACAAGGTCATCCGACCTTCCATCGACAACTGGCGAATGGCTTCGCCGCGATATTCAATGGTGTGCCCTGTCGCCTCAGCGGTGCCCAATCGACCGATAATGGCTAGCACGAGGTCCTTGGCGGTGACGCCGTCGGTGAGCGCGCCGGTGACATTGACCGCAAAGTTCTTGGCCTTGTTTTGCACCAGACACTGGGTCGCCATCACATGCTCGACTTCCGACGTACCAATGCCTTGGGCCAAGGCAGCAAATGCACCGTGCGTAGAGGTGTGCGAATCTCCGCAGACAACAGTCATCCCCGGCATGGTCGCGCCTTGCTCCGGTCCCACAACGTGAACGATGCCCTGACGAGGATCCAGAATTTCAAACTGTTGCACGCCAAAGGCTTTGCAGTTTTTATCTAGGGTGACCACTTGCTCCAGCGCCACTTCGTCGGTAATGCCAGCGAATCCAAGTTCGCGCCCAGAGGTTGGAACATTATGATCTGGCGTCGCCAAGTTCGCGTCTACACGCCACAACGGCCGGTCGGCCAACTGTAAACCCTCAAAGGCCTGGGGCGACGTCACTTCGTGCAGCAACTGTAAATCGATATATAACAGGGAGTTACCGTCGGCACGGCGGCCCACTTCGTGTGCCGCCCAAATCTTGTCGTAAAGTGTTTTTGGCTCTGAAGACATGTCGATACCCTCCAAAATTTCGCGCAGTCTAGGCTGGGCCTCACCATAAAACAATTCGATATTTTTTATATTTTGTATAACTTTTAGAAATACTAATAGGCATACTGAACGTCTTTAATCAGCAGTCTGTCGCCATGCACCTGGACGAACTCGATTCCTTCATACATGTCGCCCGCTTGGGCTCCTTTTCTGCCGCTGCAGAGCAGCTGCACATTAGCCAGCCAGCGATGAGCAAGCGCATACAGTCGCTCGAAAGCCGGCTGGGGGTGACACTTTTCGACCGATTGGGTAAACGTGTGCGATTGACGCCTGCCGGGGAGCTGTTGGTAGGTAAGGCCACTGCCATGCTTGACTTGTCCAAGGACATGGAGCGGGATGTCGGCAATTTAGCCCAATCTGTCAGCGGCCGGCTGAGTATGGCCACGTCTCACCATATTGGCTTGCATCGTCTTGCACCAGTGCTACAAGCTTTCACCAAGGCCTACCCTGACGTTGAGCTGGACATTCAGTTTGAAGACTCGGAAGTGGCTTACAACCTTGTGAGATCCGGCACCATCGAGTTGGCTGTCGTCACCCTGAATCCTGCTGTTGACGAAGCTCAGCCGGAACTGGCCACGCCAACCATCTGGCAAGACCCACTTTGCTTTGTCAACGCGACACCTCTGCCTGCGGTCACGTCCCTTGATGAGCTTGCGGCGCTGCCCTGTATCTTGCCGGGACCGAACACGTTCACCGGCAGAATTGTCACCCAGCGTTTCGCCACCGAGGGACTGAGCCTTCAACCGGCACTGTCTACTAACTATCTAGAGACCATTAGCATGTTGGTGAGCGTGGGTGTTGGCTGGAGCGTGCTACCCAAAACCATGGCGGCCGGTCTCAATCAGCTTAGCCCAGACTGCGCCCCGATCACCCGAACACTGGGTTCGGTGATTCATGCCAAACGCACGCTATCGAACAGTGCAACGGCCTTCTTGGCGGTGCTGCAGAATTACGCGTCGACCTGAGGTGGCAGCAAGCCTGCCTCACGGCCCATCTGGCCACGATGACGCAGCAGATGGTCTATCAGTACCAAGGCAACCATAGCTTCAGCGATGGGCGTTGCGCGGATGCCGACACAGGGATCGTGACGCCCCTTGGTGACTACCTCCACCGGATTACCAAAGCGATCAATGGACTGACCCGGATTGGTCAGACTGCTGGTGGGTTTCAGCGCCATACGCAGTACGATGTCTTGGCCCGAGGAGATGCCGCCCAGGATGCCACCGGCATGATTGCTCGTAAAACCATTGGGAGTCATCTCATCGCGATGTTCGGTGCCGCGTTGGTTCGATACCCGCATACCATCACCCACCTCAACACCTTTCACAGCATTGATGCCCATTAGCGCCCCCGCCAAATCCGCATCCAGTCGGGAAAATACCGGTTCGCCCAGACCCACGGGAACCCCGCTGGCGATCACGGACACTTCCGCACCAATGGAGTCTCCATCTTTACGCACCTCGTCAATCAGCGCGGCAATATCGTCCAGCATGGACGCATCAGGGCAGAAAAACGGATTGTCGTCCACGATACTCAAATCAACAGGCTCAGGCCGCAGGCTACCGATACCGGACAAGTAGCCCTTGATCGAAATGCCCGTATGAGAGGCCAGATATTTCTTCGCTATGGCGCCCGCCGCCACACGCATGGTGGTTTCACGCGCAGACGAGCGACCGCCGCCGCGATAGTCCCTCACCCCGTATTTATGGTGATAGGTGTAGTCAGCATGGGCCGGCCGGAACACGTCCTTAATCGCGCCGTAGTCTTTGCTTTTTTGGTCTTCGTTACGCACCAACAGACCGATGGGTGTGCCTGTTGTCACACCTTCAAAAACACCGGACAGAATCTCTACGCGATCGCCCTCTCGGCGTTGCGTTGTGTATTTGGACTGACCGGGCTTACGCCGATCCAGATCCGGCTGCAGGTCTTCTTCGGTTAGAGGCAGTCCCGGCGGGCAACCATCGACAATAGCGCCCAGGGCCAGTCCATGGCTTTCGCCAAAGGTGGTCACGGTAAAAAGTGAACCGAAGGTATTTGCTGCCATGTGCTGCTCTGTTGCTGAGGTTCGCTACCTGATCAAGGGAAACGAAAAATGCTGTCACTGCGCAACATTATCTGGGTTGTGTGCGGTAAGCATCAAGTAAAAAGGCACCGAACGGTTAAATCTCCTACGTCGCTTCCCTACGAAGCATCCTATGGCCCTTCAAGACGAGATCAGGACATGAGCCGCACCTGGCTTAGTGTCGCGACAGCAGTTATCTTTTCCGAGACTCAAAGAGAAACACCCCCTCGCCACCCTTAGGCAGCTCCAACCACTGAATCGGTAAGTCTGGATACTTGCGCTGCATGGCCGGTGCACTGGCTCCCACTTCGCAGAGAAACACCCCATCAGCTGCTAACCGCTCTGCCAGCTCTGGCAGAAACCGATCAACCAAGCTCAAACCGTCTTCGCCGGCCGCTAACCCAAGCACCGGTTCGTGTCGGTATTCCTCTGGTAGTGATTTCATATCGGGTGCGTCTACGTAGGGCGGATTGGTCAGAATCAAATCCCACTGGTCCGTCTGCTCCGCCAGCCACTGACAGGCATCGCCCTGCACAACGTGAACTCGATCACCAAGATTGTGCAGAGCCACATTCTGCTGGGCCAAGCTAGCAGCCCGAGCATCCAACTCCACCAGAGTTACGTGGGATTGGGGGTAACGCTGAGCAGCCAAGATGCCCAAACACCCGACACCGGCGCAAAGATCGACGATTTTTTTGGTGTTTGGCCCAAGCCATGCGTGCAGTGGCTCGCCCAGCAGGTAGCCGATGGGAGACCTAGGAATCATCACACCGGGCTCCACTAAGAACCGTTCGCCCATAAAGCGGCATTCGCCGAGCAAGTGTGCCAACGGAGCACGCTCTTCGATTCTGCGCGCTGCCAGCTGATGGACGCGCTGGTAGTCTGCTGACGCAACCGGCAACTGCAGCGACGATTCATCGTCAGCGCAGCCGGTAACGCCCAAAACCAAGTAGACCGCTTCATCCCAAGCGTTGTCGGTACCGTGCCCATAGGCCAGTGGTGCGTGCTCAAAGCGCCGGTAAACGCGTTCAATTAACTCGCCTACAATCACGTGTTCGGTTACTGCCAACGCGATGGGTCCACAAATTCCACATCTGCGCCCTCGCTGTTACCCATCAGCGTACTGATGACTTCGGTGATACCGCGCTGCTCAAAAAGAATGCTGTACAAGCCGTCTACCAAGGGCATGTAGACATCTAACTCGCGGCTTTTGGCATGCACCAAGCGCAGGGTATTCACCCCTTCCGCCAGTTTGCCCAAGGAGTCTGCGGCTTCGTCCAACGACATTCCCTTGGCGATACAGGTTCCCAACTGATGATTGCGGCTCAGCGGCGATGTACAGGTCACCAGCAAATCGCCGACACCCGCGAGCCCCAAAAAGGTAAACGGGTTGCCTCCCATAGACACGGCGAAACGGCTCATTTCCGCCAATGCCCGAGTAACCAGCAAACCGATGGTGTTTTGACCGACCTCCAACCCCGCTGCCAACCCGCAAACGATGGCATATATGTTTTTCAACGCGCCACCCAGTTCCACGCCATACACATCGGCGCTGGGATACACACGAAGCGTGTCGTTGCGCATGACCTCCTGCACGAGCAGCGCATCGGCCTGATGATGGGTGGCAATGACCGTACCGGCGTACTGCTGTTCCGCAATTTCTTCGGCCAAGTTTGGTCCCGAAATTGCGCCCACGTGCTGACTCGGTGTGAGGTCGCTCAACAGTTGGCTCATCAGTCGGAACCCGTCAGGTTCTATTCCTTTCGTTGCGCTGATCAGCACATCTTCAGGTTGAATAAAAGCCGCCATCTCTTGGCAAACGGAAGCGAAACCGGCGCTGGGGACGGCAACAAAGATCAGGTTGGCGGATTGAGTAGCCTGCCTAAGGTCTGCGGTTGGCAGGACCCCGGGCTCTAAAGGATGACCTGGCAGATAGCGCAGATTCTCTCGGGCCTGCAGGGTTTGCGCGACCTGCTGAGGATCACGCATCCACAGATGGGTGATATGACCGTTTCGGGCAATGATATTTGCGATGGCGGTACCGAAATTTCCACCACCGACTATGGCTACTTCCATCTCACTAACCAAGCAAAGAGGGTTAGCCGTCATTGTGACGGCTTGTTGGCCGGATAGATATGCCGCTAGCTCTCGCTCGGCGGCAAAAGGTCCATCAGCAGACGATTCATCCTTGATACGTAGGTCGCTGGATCCTGTAACGTGCCGCCTTCTGCCAAACTGGCTTGATCGAACAGCAGCTCGACCAGTTCGGCAAAACGATCTTCGTCCACTTCGGTGTCTAGGCGGTGCAGTAAGGGGTGCTCGGCATTGAACTCGAAGAATGGTTTGCTCTCAGGCATCGATTGCCCGCTGGCTTCGAGAATTTTGCGCATCTGAATGCCCACACCGAAGTCTGACAACACCAAGCATGCGGGGGAGTCGGTCAGCCGCTTGGACGGTCGCACGCCTTCAACTTTCTCGCCGATGACGGCCTGAATGCGCTCGGTCAGCGGATGTTCTTCGACTTCTTTGTCATCGTTGTCATCGTCGGTCTTGGTTTCACCGGGCAAGGCGACGTCACCGCGCATCACATCGACAAAGGGTAGCCCTTCGTATTCGGTCAGCGAGCTCATCAGCCACTCGTCGATTCGATCGAACATCACCAGCACTTCCACGCCTTTGTCCTTGAAGATTTCGAGGTGCGGGCTGCTGCTGGCGGTTTCATAGGTTTCGGCACAGATGTAGTAAATGCTTTCCTGATCATCTTCTTTGCGCGCTAAATAATCGTCCAGACCCACATTCTTGACTTTGCCTTCGCCAGATGTGGACGCAAAACGCAGCAACTTCATGATCGCCGCGCGGTTGGCAAAGTCTTCACCGGCACCCTCTTTGATGACTTCGCCGAATTCGTCCCAGAACGACTGATACTGCTCAGGGTCCTTCTTCGCCATGTCTTCCAGCATGCTCAGCACACGCTTGGTCACAGCATTGCGGATGGATGTGACCCGTTCGTCTTGCTGCAAAATCTCACGTGACACGTTCAGCGGCAGGTCGTTGGAATCGATAACACCTTTAACGAAGCGCAGGTACAGGGGCAAAAATTGATCCGCATCGTCCATGATGAAGACGCGCTGCACGTAGAGCTTCAGACCTTTGGGCATCTCGCGGTTGTACAAATCGAATGGCGCGCGCTTGGGCAAATAGATCAGGCTTGTGTACTCGAACTTGCCTTCTACCCGATTATGGCTCCAGCTGAGAGGGTCCTCAAAATCGTGGGAGACATGCTTATAAAACTCTTTGTATTCCTCGTCTTCGACTTCCGAGCGGGAGCGGGTCCACAGCGCTTGAGCAGAGTTGACGCCTTCCAGCTCAGACACAAACTCTTCGTCTTCAGGCGCACCGTAGCCGGGCTGGGAGAACATGCGCACGGGCACACCGATGTGGTCGGAGTACCGAGTGACAATGTGACGTAGACGAGCATCTTCGGCATATTCCAGCGCGTCTTCTTGCAAATGCAAAACGACTTGGGTGCCTCGAGGAAGGCCTTCGGCGACATCAAGGCTGTAGGCATCTTCGCCGGCAGAGCGCCAACGCACCCCATCGCCGCCGCCGGCGCTTTGGGTTAGCACTTCCACTTCCTTGGCCACCATGAAGGCACTGTAAAAACCGACACCGAACTGACCAATCAACTGGGAGTCGGACTTTTGATCACCGGTAAGATTGGCGAGAAACTCTGCCGTGCCGGATTTGGCAATGGTGCCAAGATGGGCGATCACCTCTTCTCTTGACATACCAATGCCGTTATCCGCGATGGTCAACGTACCAGCGTCTTTGTCGAAGGTGACGTCGATATGAAAATCACCGTCATCGCCAATCAAGGCAGGCTCTTCAATGGATCGAAAACGCAGCTTGTCGATGGCGTCTGATGCGTTGGAGATGAGCTCTCGAAGAAAAATCTCGCGATTAGAATACAGCGAGTGAATCATCAGCTGCAGCAGCTGTTTGGCTTCGGTTTGAAAATTAAGAGTTTCGGACTGGTTTTCGGACTG
>JAACDS010000254.1 GCA_009936895.1 Pseudomonadota bacterium | reverse complement strand
TTTCTCAAGGGCCGCGCCAGGCCACAAATGGCCTCATTCTATAAATTTCAGCGCACCCGTTTGGGGATTTTGGTCGATGCAGAGGGTGCCCCAACCGGCGGTCGCTGGAGTTTCGACGAAGACAATCGGAAGAAACTGCCAAAAAACATCGATCCACCGGCACTGCCTGAGATTCAACCCGATGCGTTGGTGGGTGAGGTGTCTGCCATGGTGAGCAATACCTTTGCCGAACACCCGGGCAGTGTCGACGGTTTTCGCTGGCCAGTAACTCGGCAGGGCGCCTTGGAATGGCTAGATGATTTTCTGCATCAGCGGCTTGCGTTGTTTGGCCCCTATGAAGATGCGATCTCTCAACGTTCCAAAACGGTGTTTCACAGCGCGCTGAGTCCACTGCTTAATCTGGGTTTGATGACGCCCAAGGAGGTGGTTCATCGAACCCTGCAGTTCGCCGAGAACAACGATATTCCGATGCAAAGCTTGGAAGGTTTTATCCGTCAGGTGATCGGTTGGCGGGAATTTATTCGCGGTGTGTATCAACACTTCAGTGCGGTGCAGCAGCAGGGCAATTTTTGGCAACACAACCGCCAGATGACAGACGCCTGGTATACCGGTAACACCGGTATCGAACCTCTAGACGCTGCCATCGTGGAGGCCCAGCAATCCGGCTGGTCCCACCACATACCGCGTTTGATGGTGGTCGCGAATTTGATGACCCTGTGTGAAATCGAGCCGAAGGCCGTGCACCGTTGGTTCATGGAAATGTACGTGGACTCTGCGTCTTGGGTGATGGGCCCCAATGTCTACGGTATGGGTATTTTCAGCGATGGGGGTATTTTTGCCACCAAGCCCTATATCTGTGGCTCGAACTACTTGTTGAAAATGAGCGATTACAAAAAAGGGCCATGGTGCGATGTGATGGATGGCCTGTACTGGCGTTTCATTGACAACAACCGAGATTTTTTTGCGACCAATCCTCGCTTGGCACTGATGCCCCGGGCCTTGGACCGACTAAAGCCTGAGCGAAAAGAAATCATCTTTTCTGCAGCAGAAGCCTTTCTGCTCAGGCACACTCGCCGCTCGTAACCGGGGTACCTTTTTGTCATGACAGATGATCGATCGTTTCATTCGTTGGGATTGCGCGACGACTTGCTTTCTCGCCTCCAGCAGATGGAATTTACACAGATGACGCCGGTTCAGGCTGCCGCTCTGCCCAGTGCCTTAGAGGGCAAGGATGTGGTTGCTCAGGCTAGTACCGGCAGCGGCAAAACGGCAGCCTTTGCTCTGGCCTGTTTGCAGCGTCTGGAAAACACACAGTTTCATGTTCAGTCACTGGTGCTGTGTCCGACCCGGGAATTGGCGGAACAGGTTGCGGAGAGCTTTCGTGAGCTGGCGAAGCATTTATCGAATACGAAAGTGACAACGTTGTGTGGCGGTGTGGCTATTGGTCCCCAGATCGGCTCCTTGCAGCATAGCGCCCACGTTGTGGTGGGTACGCCCGGACGGGTGCTCAAGCACCTGCAAAAAGGCACCCTGCACCTGCACGGCCTCAGTTGCTTGGTGTTGGATGAGGCGGATCGTATGCTGGATATGGGCTTCGAGGACGAAATCGACGCTATTTTCGCCTACCTGCCATCGCGCCGACAGAATTTGCTCTTTTCTGCCACGTTTCCTGACGAGGTTGCCCACGTTGTGAAGGCCCTGAGTCCTTACGCCGTGCGGATAGACGTCACTGAAACCGAAGTCGCGCCTTCCATTGCCGAGCGCTGGTGTCATGCCCCGGCGGAGCGAGACTCGGGCTCCCGAGCTCAGGCCTTGGGTGAAGCCCTGCGGCACTGGGGCGGTAAGCTGAATCTGGTGTTCTGCAATACCAAGGTGGACTGCGCTGACGTCAGTCGACAATTGCGTCGCCTCGGGTTTAGCGCCGTTGCCTTGCACGGCGATATGGAGCAATTTGAGCGCAACCAGACCTTGATTCGGTTCGCCAACGGCAGCGCCAACGTGCTGGTCGCTACTGATGTGGCAGCGCGAGGGCTGGATATCGACGATGTGGACGCGGTGTTTAATTTTGAGCTACCCCATCAAGCAGAGATTTATGTGCACCGAATTGGCCGAACGGCCCGCGGTGGTAGAGAGGGTGTTGCCATCAGCCTGGTATCAGACCGTGAAATGTCGCGTTTGCGTAACTTGGAAACCGAACGTGGTAGCGGAGCCATGAAGCTTTGGCGTGCCGATAGCGCTGACGAATCTGCCTCTGAGGCGGCTCAATCCTTGCCCGAGCCGGTGGTTTACACCCTTGAAATTAATGGTGGTCGGAAGCAAAAACTGCGTCCCGGAGACATTCTGGGCACGCTCACGGCGTCTAAAGACCTCAGTGCCGACGCTGTCGGCAAGATCGATATTCTGCCCATGGTGAGCTATGTGGCGATTGCGAAGGAGCACTCCAGCACAGCCCAGGGGCTGATCAATCGCCACAAGATCAAAGGGCGACAATACCGCGCCAGAGGTTTGGGCTAAGTCGGAGGCTTGGGCTAATTTTGAAGGTTAGGCTTGGGGCTAACGCCCAAGCCGCTCGTCGACCGCGCTATCTCGCTGGCGGTAATGCCCGCCAGCATGAGCCCTCAGGCTCGGTTGCCGTTGGCGCCGGCTCCCGAGTTAGGGGAGCGTCGTCGCCGCCGGGGTGTATTCCCGCCCCCAGGACTGCCCTTGGGCGTGTGATATTTGCGTTTGCCGTTGGCGTGGCGCTGCCCTGCGTAGGGATCCACATTGGCGTTGCTGACGCCAGGCCGGTTACCGTCGACTTCGGGCGTAGAGTCCTTCACTTCAGGCTCGGCCCGATTGCCGTGGCTCTTGGCGCGATTTGCAGCAGGCTTGGCGTTTTCCCGCCCGTCACCCGCGGGTTTGCGTCGGCGCGAGCGTTGCCGCTTGGCTTCGCCTTCGCCTCTGCCTCTGTTTTGCTTCTGCGGCCCTTGGACGGCTGGCATGGGGTCGGTCTTCGCGACCTCCGGCAGCTCGATATCCAGTTTCACTGGTTCCAAGGTTAACTTTGTTAGCCGCTGAAGGGCCTTAAGTCGACTGATTTCTGCCGCGTCAACCAATGCCCAAGCCACACCGCCGGCACCGGCGCGAGCAGTTCGGCCGATTCGATGCACGTAGCTTTCGGGTTCATGCGGCAGCTCGTAGTTGAACACATGGGACACTTCGCGAATGTCGATGCCACGCGCCGCGATATCCGTCGCCACCAAAACCCAAGCATCGCCGGATTTGAAATTCTCCAGTGCCCGCTGCCGAGCGGCCTGGCTTTTGTTGCCGTGAATCACCTCGGCGACGAAGCCGGAGGCATTGAGCTGTCGGGCGACTTTGTTGGCACCATGTTTTGTGCGCGTAAAGACGATGGCTCTGACGAGGCTGCTGTCTCGCAGTAAGTGTTCGAGCACTGCGCGTTTTTGTTGGGTAGCGACATGCACAACCTTCTGTTCGATTTTGGCAACGGTGACTTCTTCAGGCGTGACGTCGATGCGCACCGGGTCGCGCAAAATTTCTTTGGAAAGTTTGGCGATCTCGCCGGGCATGGTGACCGAGAACAACAGTGTTTGACGTTCCGGCGGCAGGGCTTTGATGATGCGGCGTACGTCGGGGATGAATCCCATATCCAACAGGCGGTCGCATTCGTCGAGCACTAAGAATTCGGTTTCACTCAGGCTCACATGGCCTTGGTTCATGAGATCGAGTAAACGGCCCGGGGCAGCAACTAAGATGTCGACGCCGCCGCGCAGTTTCTTGACCTGCGGGTTTTGGTTTACGCCGCCGATCACGCACATGTAGTTCATGTTGCTTTGGCCGCCCAAACGTTCCAGTTCACTGTGGATTTGCAGTGCCAGTTCCCGAGTCGGTGCCAATATCAGTGCTCGAGGGTGGCGAGGCTTGGCGCGCATTTCGCCCTTTCGCTCGGCGGCATCCTTAACCAAGTTCTGTAGCAGCGGTAATCCAAAGGCGGCAGTTTTGCCGGTGCCTGTTTGGGCAATGCCGAGCAGGTCTTTGTGTGCCAGTACTTCAGGAATAGCGGCCTGCTGAATGTCGCTGGGTTCTGTGAAGCCAAGTTCAGCGACCGTGTCGCAATAGGTGTGGTGCAGCCCGAGAGCCGCAAACGCGTTGTCCGTCATAACATGTCCTTGTCACGCAGCGAAAAGCGTCCGCTTGGTGCGTCAATTTAATTTGGATGTTTGCCGCGTATAGCCCTTGCCCTATCAAAGATCTGATGGGGTTTACTCGGTCGCAAGATACCCGCCGGTTTCGGCGTTTTTCGCGACTGCGCAGTTTGCATCGTTACTTCAAGCAAACTCACACACGCTAGGGTGGGGTAGGCTTGGCTCGCGTTGGAAATCGCGAGATAGGGGTGTTGCCCCAAAGTCTCAAAGACGCGTGTCTTCAAGGCGATGCAGAGTGAGGCGCGAGCCGGTCAGAGTCAAGTGCTATTGTCCGAGCGCTCGCGCGGGACTTTCTTTTCTCGCCGCAGTCACTGTGGCACTCTGGCCGGCTGTTAACGCCCCCGGGCAGGAGAAACATTGTGCGGTCGATTTTCCTAAGTTCGTTGTCAGTTTGCGTGTTGTTTATGCTCATCGGCTGTGCCGAGCCCGCCTTCCTTGCCGAGGACTACCTATATCTGGAGGAACGCTACGATGTAACCATCCGGCGTGACATCCGCGGTGTGCCGCATATCCTGGGCGAGACCAATGCAGACGCAGCCTTTGGTTTTGCCTACGCTCAGGCTGAGGACAATTGGCAGCTGATTGAGGAGGCCATGCCCTTTTATCGGGGGAACAACGGGCTGTTCATTGGCCAGGACGGCGCCGTAACAGACTTTTTGGTTCACTGGCTTGGAATCTGGCAGACGCTGGACGCGAACTATGAGTGGGATCTGAGTCCTGATATGCGTGCCTATATCGAGGCCTATGCGGATGGGCTGAATTTTTATGCTGCCACCCACCCTGATGCGGTTGATGAACGCGTGCTGCCGGTGACAGGGAAGGACGTGGTTGCGGGCTTTATGCTGCGCCATTTGATGTTTTATGGTTTCGATGGCGTGGTGCGTGAGGTGATGGGTAGCGAGCGTCGGCGCGCAGTGAGTGACGTGATTCGTCAGATCACCCCGCCAGCTCTGCAATTGCCTACCGAGCAACCTCTGTTAGAACCCCCCGCCGCGCTGAAGCAGCCGCCTCCTGAAATTATGATGACTGGAGTACCGGTGGGTTCGAATGCCTTTGCCATCGCACCGAAAATTTCCGACGAAGGCGCCACGCGAATCGCGATCAACTCCCATCAGCCCGCCACCGGGCCGGTTGCATGGTACGAAGCGCACCTCAAAAGTGCGGAAGGCTTAAACATCATGGGCGGATTGTTCCCGGGCTCACCCACGGTGTCCGTTGGTTTTACCGAAAACTTGGCTTGGGGCGCCACGGTTAACCGACCGGATCTCGTCGACGTCTTTGTTCTCGATATTAATCCAGACAACGAGAACCAGTACCGGCTTGACGGCCAGTGGCGGGACTTGGAGGTTCGTGATATCGAGCTGAAAATTCGACTGTGGGGTTTCTTACCCTGGACCGTGACTGAGCAGGGGCTGCGATCTGAGCACGGCCCTGTGCTGCGTACTGACCATGGCACCTACGCGATTCGCTATGCGGGAATGGGTGAGCTGCGTCAGGTTGAGCAATGGTATCGCATGAATCTCGCTCAGGATTTCACTGATTGGAAAGAAGCCATGCGCATGATGACCTTTGCCAGCTTCAACTTTGTCTATGCGGACAAAGAGGGCAACATCATGTTTCTGCACAATGCCTTAACGCCCAAGCGAGACATTCGCTATGACTGGCAAAGCTACCTGCCTGGCGATGACTCGGCCCTGATCTGGCAGGAGAACCTGTCCTTTTCCCAAATGCCGCAGGTAACCAATCCAGACAGCGGCTTTGTTTTCAGTGCAAACCAGACCCCCTTCAATGTCACTGCGGAAGCAGAAAACCCCAAGGAAAGTGCTCTCGCTCCGGAGCATGGGTTTCAAACGGATATGTCCAATCGTGCCCACCGTGGTCTGGAACTTTTTTCGGCTCTTGGTCCAATGATCAGCAAGGAGGAATTTTCTGCCATCAAGCACGACAAATTTTATTCGCCATCAACGTTCTATGTGGCCTATCTGAATACCATTGCGGCTCAGTCGTTTACCGATCCAAGCCTGCAAAGAGCCCAGCAGGTGCTGGCGCAGTGGGACTTGGGGACAGATGTTGACAATACCGGCGCCGCCCTCGGCACCTGCGTGTTTCTGGCCGCAGAACGTGCTGATGATCGAGAAAGCCATGACGCTCAGGCGGTGGCGGATCTGTTGGGCGACTGCGTTGAGACGTTGTTGGCGACCACCGGGCGGCTGGATCCGCCTTGGGGAGAGGTGAACCGTCATGTCCGAGGTGATGTGAATGTACCGGTAGGTGGTGGGCCAGATATCCTGCGAGCCATCTATGGCCGTGACCTGAACGATGACGGGTTTTTAACCAATGTGGCCGGAGACGGCCTGTATTACTTGGTTGCTTGGGGCGCCGAGGGACAGCTGTCGGTTGAGGGTGTGCATCAGTTCGGTAGCGCGACGCTGGATGAAGGGTCGCCTCATTACAGCGACCAAGTCCTAGATTATGCTAACGAGGTGCTGCACGCACCGCTGTTCGACGAAGACGCACTGCAAGCCAATCTGCTGCGAGCCTATCGTCCGGGTGGGGAATTGGTGCAGTAAAGCGCCTAGCCCCTCTCGCAATAGCCAAAAGAGTAATCGCCGAGGGACACCATGCGGTAATGAACGATCACTCACTGAAGGACGATGACTGATGGATTCCCTATCACCTCTCACTGCAACCGGACAGACGCTGAGTCTGAGCAATCTCGCCAGCTCCGATTCACCCCTGATTGTGCACATCGATTTCAAAAGTCCTTATGCTTTTCTGGCCATTGAGCCAACGAGGCGGATGCTGAAATCGTTGGGCGTTGTCGCAGATTGGCGTCCGTTTGTGCTGGATATTGGCAGCTATCTGGGCACCGCTAAGTTGGCCAAGGATGGCAAGGTCGCGGCTCAGAGCCGCAGCCAAGAGCAGTGGTCTGGTGTGAAATACGCCTATTTTGACTGTCGGCGTTACGCCAATCTCGCAGATCTAACCATTCGCGGTACGGTTAAAATCTGGAACACCAATTTACCTGCCATCGGTATGTGGTGGATTAAGCTGCACGAGGGTCTTGCCGCGCAAAATGAAATGGACGGTTTGCTTCAGCGGTATATGGATGCCATTTACCGGCCTTTTTGGCGTCGCG
>JAACDS010000253.1 GCA_009936895.1 Pseudomonadota bacterium | reverse complement strand
GTGCCCGTGAGTACGAAACTCAGGGTAAGACCGTGATGCACTTCGAGGTTGGTGAACCTGATTTTCAGACCGCGGAACCGATCCTTAAGGCAGCTCAACACGCGATTTCGGCCGGGCACACCAAGTACACGCCAGCTCAGGGTATTCCGGAGTTGCGAGCGCGCATCAGCCACTATTACGAGGCCTTGGGTGTTGCCGTGGATCCGGAACGTATTTTGGTCACCAGCGGCGCCAGTGGGGGGCTTACCCTGTTGAGCGCGCTGCTTCTGAATCCCGAGGATGAACTGCTCATCACCGATCCTGGTTACCCCTGCAACGACGTGTTTGCGCGTTTGGTGGGTGCTAGCCCGAAGGCAATCAACGTGCATGCGGACAATCGTTTTCAGCCCACACTGGCCGATTTTTCGTTGGCTTGGACAGAAAAAACCCGAGGGGCCCTGCTGGCATCTCCTGGGAATCCAACCGGTACCATGCTGGCGGCGGACGATCTGGTGCAGATGGCGGCCTTTGCGGCTGCGCGTCAGGGATTTTTGATTTTGGATGAGATTTATCAGGGGCTGAACCACGGCCCTGTGTCCTATCAAACTGGGTTAGCCGTTAGAGACGACCTATACATTCTCAACAGTTTTTCGAAATTTTTTGGTATGACAGGCTGGCGGCTTGGTTGGGTTGTCGTCCCACCAGAAGCCATTGAGCCAATCACGAAGTTGGCACAGAATCTATTCATCTCGCCGAGCACGCCCGCACAGTACGCCGCTTTCGCGGCATTTGGTGATGAGGCTATGACGATTCATGGTCAGAGAAAGAAAGCCTTTGTTAAGCGGGCGGCTCTATTAAGCGATGGCCTACAACGGCTAGGGTTTCGTATTCCAGTCGCTCCGGATGGTGCTTTCTATCTCTATGTGGATATCAGTCACACGGGTATGAACAGCATGGATTTTTGTTGGCGGCTAATTGACGAGTTTCAGGTAGCGGTCACACCGGGAGCGGATTTTGGTGAGCATCATGCCGAGCACTACGTGCGGTTCGCCTATACGACTAACCTTGAGGCGATCGAGCAGGGGTTGCAGCGGATTAATGCAGCGCTAATTGCTTGGGGGATCAACACGTGATTTTACCTGAACTGCAAAAGGGTAGGCTGCTGCGCCGATATAAGCGCTTCTTGGCAGACATTGAAACCGCCGAGGGCGAAGTGATTACGGTTCATTGCCCCAACACGGGGGCGATGACGGGCTGTGCCGATCCCGGTAGCGTTGCCTACTTTTCCGTCTCGGATAATCCGAAACGAAAATATCCTTACACGCTCGAGTTTGTTGAGACCGCCATGGGCTTGGTGAGCGTCAACACCGGTCGTGCAAACGCCTTGGTTGGTGAGGCGCTGGCTGCGGAGCAGATCATCAGCCTCGCGGGGTACACTGACATCAAGGCCGAATCGAAGATCCCTGACGGTGGTGGGCGGTTTGACTTTCTCGCGCGCAATGCCAAGCAGGTCAGTGCGTTTATCGAGGTAAAAAGCGTGACGCTTTATACCGAGAATGGGGCAGGTGAGTTTCCTGATGCCGTGAGCGAGCGTGCGTTGAAACATGTGCACGCGCTGAAGCGAATGGTTTCTTTAGGACACCGAGGTGTTTTGATTTTTTGCGCCCAGCACTGTGGAATAAGCCGGGTAAGCCCGGCGCGATCGATTGATCCCGCATACGCGCAAGGCCTTGAAGAAGCGATAGAAGCGGGTGTCGAGGGTTACGCGGCGGGCTGTGTGACGGACCTGAAAACGATGCGAATCGATCGCGCCATTGTCTTTTCTCTCTAGCGATCCTAGGCCATCAGGCTTTTATAGTCGTCGACACGGGGCAGGCGCGCACCGAATTGGGTGATGATTTTGGCGGCAGCTCGATTAGCGAATGCAGCGGCATCTCTCGGCGAAGCGCCTTGAAGCCGTGCTGCGAGACAGGCACCGGCAAAGATGTCGCCAGCACCATTGGTGTCCAATGGGGCGACGACCTCGCCTGGAGCCCGCCAAGAACCTTCCCGCGTAACAGCCTGTGCTCCGGAGGCTCCGAGGGTAACGTAAAGCTCCTGAGCGATGTCGGACAGCTCGGCAATGGCCACATCAAGACGGTCTGTTTTCGACCAGGCCAAGGCCTCCTCGGCATTACAGAACAGGGTATGAACACCGTCGCCAAGCATCGCTGTTAGGCCTTCCTTGCAAAACGTGATCATCGACACATCCGACAGAGTCAGAGCGACGAGGGTTCCCGCATCCTTTGCAATTTGGTGGCAGTAAGCGGCTGTTTGACCGCTTTGTTCCGATGAACTCAAGTACCCCTCGATATATAAGCTACGCGCGTCGCGCAGGGCTTCGACGTCAACAATGTCCTTGTCCAACTCACTCGACACGCCGAGGTCTGTGCACATGGTGCGCTGTGCATCGGGTGACACCAGGACTAAGCACTGCCCGGATCGTCGAGTTTCCGAGGCGGTCTCAGAAATGGATGAGGTTGCAATACCCGCGTTTTGCATTTCTGTGGAAAAGTGCCGTCCGTTCTCGTCATCGGCGAGTCGGCAGGTATAGCTTGTGGAGAGACCAAAGGCCTGAGCGGCGAAAACCGTGTTGGCAGCGGAACCGCCGCTGCATTTGCGCATAGGTCGGCTTCCGAGCTTGCTCACAAGATTTGCCATGCGAGATGAATCGACAAGGGTCATTTGCCCTTTCGCTAAGCCTTCGTCGGACAAAAAAACATCGTCGATCTCGACGTCGGTATCAACGAGCGCATTGCCCAAGCCATAGAGATCCAACATGTCGGTTTCCTTACCGTTTCGGTGATTCGTTCAGAGGATTGTTAGTGACTGTTTAAGTCGGCAAAAGCCAGATCGGCGGCCTCAATGGTTTTCCGTATTTCTTCGCTACCATGCTGAGCCGAGAGAAAACCGGCTTCAAATGCTGACGGAGCCAGATAAATACCTTGTTCCAGCATCTTGTGGAAAAACCGATTAAATAGCTCAACATTGCTGCCAGCCACGTCGTCGTAATTGATGACTGCATCGCGGCCAAAGAAAAAGCTGAACATGCCGCAGACATGGTTCTCGCACAGTTGAATACCGTGCTTAGAGGCGGAGGCTAGTATTCCGTCTATAAGTGTTTGCGTTGTCGTCGCGAGGTTGTCGTAAACCTCCTCGGTAAGATGGTTTAGCGTCGTAAGACCCGCAGCCATGGCCAATGGATTGCCAGACAACGTTCCAGCCTGGTAGACAGGGCCAGCAGGCGCGATGCAGTTCATGATATCGGCGCGACCACCGAAAGCGCCTACGGGTAAACCGCCACCAACAATTTTGCCCAGGGTGGTCAGGTCGGGTGTGATGCCATACAGCTCTTGAGCTCCCCCACGGGCAACCCGGAAACCGGTCATCACTTCATCGAAGATCAACACTGCGCCGTGGTGCCCACACAGGTCTTGGAGTTTTTGCAGATAGCCTTTTTGGGGCGGGATACAACCCATGTTGCCGGCGATCGGCTCGACAATAATGCAGGCCACGCGGTCGCCATAGGTCGCCATCAGACTGTCGATAGCCTCTGAATCGTTGAACGGTGCGGTCAACGTGTGTTTGGCAAGATCTTCGGGCACGCCAGGAGAATTCGGTAGACCAAGGGTCAATACCCCGCTGCCTGCCTTGACTAAAAGAGAGTCCGAGTGGCCATGGTAGCAACCGGAGAATTTCACGATCATATCCCGCCCGGTAAAACCTCTGGCCAATCGAATGGCCGACATGGTGGCCTCTGTGCCGGAGTTCACCATGCGGACCCGTTCCATGCTGGGAACTCGGCTGATGATTTTTTCAGCAAGCTCTATTTCTATCTCAGTCGGTGCGCCAAAGCTTAGGGCCCTTTGGGCTTGTTCGGTTACGGCTGTGACGGTGGGTGCAAAGTTGTGGCCAAGAATCATTGGCCCCCAAGAGCCGATGTAGTCGATGTAGCTGTTGCCGTCGACGTCGGTGAGATAGGCACCCTGAGCTCCGGAAAAAAAAATCGGGTCGCCGCCAACACCCTTAAACGCCCTAACCGGAGAATTGACACCGCCGGGGATGCTCAGTTGTGCTCGCTGCATGAGATCGGATGAGGTATTTCGTTGCATGGTATCTCTGCTTGTTTCGTTGTTGTATGACGAGGAAAAAGGCCGCTAAGTGCGCCAAATCCGGGCTGAAGCTAAAACGGTTTGACCACAGCGAG
>JAACDS010000026.1 GCA_009936895.1 Pseudomonadota bacterium | reverse complement strand
CGCTGTTTTCCTTTGTGGTGGCACCCTTACTGCAATTTGCGCCCGACGGTCTGTGGCAGGTGATCCGTGTTTTCACGGGTTTCTACAACATTCCCATTGTCGCCATCGTGATCGTCGGTCTTTTCACTACCCGAGTACCAGCACTGGGACCCAAACTTGTCATCGGCTTTCACTTGGTTACTTACGGCCTATTGCAGTTTGTCTTCAAGGACGCCGTAAACATCCATTTTTTACATCTGTACGCCATTCTCTTTGTTCTTGAGATCGGTATTTTACTGGTGACAGGCTATTTACGGCCACGCACCCGTGCTTGGACATACAGCACAACCCACGTCGTGGCCATGGACCCATGGGTTTATCGTATGCCCTGTGCGGTGACACTGTTGTCCTGTGTTGTCGCCCTGTATCTCGTATTTTCGCCCATTGGGCTGGTGGGTGGCCTCAGTCAGGCTTTCTGGCCATTGCTGTTGGTCGTGGGGATCGTCAACATACTGGTCTGGTGGCGTAGCGTTGCCCGCAACGCCCTCGATGGTGCGGCGAACCACGAATGATCAACGACTGAAAACCCATGAGAAATCTGTGATGAGCAAAATGAGACTGCGTGGTTTTGAAAACGCGCCGGGCCAACGTCATGTGTCGGAAGAGGACCGATACCTCTATCGTCGAGAGGAACCCAAGCATCGTCTGGTGGTGATTGGTACCGGCACCATGGGACAGGAGCATATGCGTGTGGCCGCTTTGTTGGGTCGCGCATGCATTCACGGCATCTATGATTCCCAGCCACTGAGCATGGACATGGCCGAAGCCAATTTTCGATCGCTGCAGCTGGAACCCTTAGTGCGATATGACGATCTGGTATCGGCCTGTAACGATCCGGCGGCGGACGCACTGTTGATCTGCACACCCAATTACACCCATTTCGACGTGCTGCAAACGGCGATGAAGTCGGGTAAACCGATCTTTTTAGAAAAACCCATGGCGACAGACCTGCAGGACGCTGCCGCCATTGTGCGAGCGGACAGGGCCTACACGTCGTTCATTCAAATCGGGCTGCAGTATCGCTATAAACCGCAATATCTTGAAGCCTTGGCCGAAGCGCTGACGCGCCGGTCGGTTGGGGATATTAAGACCATCAGCGTCAGTGAGCATCGTCCGCCATTTTTAGACAAGGTCGATCAGTGGAATAAGTTCGAGCGCCTCAGCGGCGGCACTCTTGTCGAGAAATGCTGTCACTACTTTGACCTGATCAATCTGCTTGCTCAAGCCCAGCCCAGCCGTGTGTACGCGACCGGCGGTCAGGCGGTGAACTTTCTTGATTTTGAGCGCAATGGAGTACCATCGGATATCGACGACCACGCCTTTGTCAGCATCGACTACGATAATGGGATCCGCGCGAGCTTCACCCTCAACATGTTCTGTCCGGATTTTTCCGAGGAGTTGGTGGTGGTGGGTGATCGAGGGCGCTTGAAAGCCACGGAAGAACAAGACATTCATCGATCGGCATCCGGTTCCGCGAGCCTAACCCTGCGTTTGGGGGAGAACGGACTGTCGAAAACGTCTGATCTGACGTACCCCAGAGCGATCGAGCAAAGCGGTCACCACGGTTCCACTTACTTTGAGCACATTGCCTTGATCGACCGTTTGGAGGGCAAGGAAGTGGATTGCGCGACGCCAGGGCAAGGCATGTGGGCGATGATTGTCGCCAGCGCCGCGCAACAGTCTGTGGCATCGGGACAGGCGGTTTCGATAGACAGCTTTATCGTCGAGAATGCTCTTGGCACTTTATTGAATGAAATCAATCACGACACCCAGGAAGAGGAAAAAGAATCTGATGCAAACCATTGCAGTTGGTGCGAGTAGCATGCCCGTCGTTGGGCTTGGCCTGTGGAAAATCGATCCGGCAAACGTTGCCCAAGCGGTGTATGACGCGATTAAAATCGGCTACCGGCACCTAGACAGTGCGGCGGACTACGCCAACGAAGCTGACGTGGGGCAAGGCATTAAGCGAGCTATTGAAGAGGGGCTGTGCACGCGAGAAGAACTTTGGGTGACGTCAAAATTATGGAACACCTTTCATCGTGAGGAGCATGTTTCCGCAGCCTGCCGTAAATCGCTTGACGATCTGGGTCTGGATTATTTCGACCTGTACTTGGTGCACTTTCCCATCGCTCTGAAGTATGTGGATTTCGCTGACCGTTACCCACCTGAATGGCTTTTTGATCCCGCGGCTGAAGCGCCCACCATGCAGCGTGACCGCGTGCCGTTGAGTGAAACGTGGTCGGGAATGGAGCGGCTGGTTGATCACGGGCTCGCTCGACAGATCGGAGTCTGTAATTACAATTCCGGCCTGCTGCATGACTTGATGAACTATGCGCGAATCAAGCCGACCATGCTGCAAATCGAGTCCCACCCCTATCTGACTCAAGACGCGTTGATTAGAACCGCCCAAGAGTACGGCATGGCGGTTACCGCGTTCTCGCCCTTGGGGGCGTCCTCCTATCTGGAACTGGATATGGCTTCCCAGCAGGAGACTGTGTTGTCCGAAGGCGTGGTCGGTGAAATTGCCCAGCGCCACGGTGTGAGCCCTGCACAGGTCGTTTTGCGTTGGGGACTGCAGCGGGGAACATCGGTCATTCCCAAGACGACGAAACCGGAAAGACTGGCAGAGAATCTAGCGCTGTCCGGTTTCGAGCTATCACAGGACGAGATGGCAGCGATCTCTGGGTTGAATAAAAACCGTCGCTTTAATGATCCCGGCGTTTTCTGCGCCGATGCGTTCAACACCTTTCACGCGATTTACGATTGATGGGTGCGATCAATCCAACCACCTTGGATGGTGCAGCGATCGATGGGTCTGGCGCTGAATTCCCTGCGGTGTTAACCCCCCAGGAGCCTGCTAGTGTTGCCGCGGCGGCGGCCTGGGTGGGTGAGCACCGGCAGCCTATTCAGGATCTGCTGGCGGAAAACGGGGCGGTGTTGTTCCGCGGATTTGGCTTAGATACCGACACGGCATTCGATCAGTTCATCGGAGCCTTTGACTGGCCTAATTTCACTTATGCGGAATCGCTGTCAAACGCGGTACGGCGCAATCGTACCGAACGCGTCTTCACCGCCAATGAGGCTCCACCGGAGGTGTCGATATTTCTGCACCACGAAATGGCACAGACGCCGATCTATCCGTCTCGACTGTTTTTTTTCTGTGAGCAACCCGCGCAGAGCGGCGGCGCGACGCCCATCTGTCGTTCGGACTGGTTGCTTGAGCGGCTCGCAGACGAGGCACCGGGTTTTGGCGCTGCGTGCCGTGAAAAGGGCGTGCGCTACTCGCAAACCATGCCCGCAGCCGACGATCTGGCCTCTGGCCAAGGTCGCAGTTGGGCCAGTACATTGAGTGCGGACAACAGACTGGCGGCGGAGACGAAGTTGGCAAAATTGGGCTATGAGTGGCAGTGGCAGGCGGATGATGCCCTGAGTGTTACCACGCCAGTGCTACCGGCAATTCGCCGGTTGGAAGACGGCAGTCACTCTTTTTTCAATCAGCTGATCGCCGCTTTTTTTGGCTGGAAGGACGCCCGCAACGATGGGCAAAAAGTCATCAGTTTTGGTGATGGTTCTTCAATAGACAGCGATGCGATGGCCATGGCGGTGGCCATGGCAGAGGATCTGACTGTCGATTTACAGTGGCAGCAGGGTGACGTGGCTTTGCTGGATAACCTGCGAGTGATGCACGGTCGTCGGCCATTTGAAGGGGAGCGACGGGTGTTGGCTTCCTTGGTCGCCTGATCAATACTTTGAGCGAAAACTGTACGAGGAAAAGGGTATGGGAAGTCAGCTAGTCTTTGGCAAGAAAACGCTGTTAGGGCTGGTCGTCGCGTCGACCGTGTTGGCCTGCAGTCCGTCGTCAGACACCATCAGCGATCTGCCGTCTCAAATCATCGAGCCAGACCGTTTAAAACTCTATGTCTTTAATTGCGGTGACTTTCAATTTCCGTCTGTGCAGGCCTTTGGTATCAACGATGACGAAACGCCCGTACGCGAGCTCGTCGTCCCCTGCTACATCATAGATCATCCGAATGGCACGCTCTTGTGGGACGGGGGCTTACCCTCAGCTGTTGCGGATCAGCCTGGGTGGCAAACGGATCAGCAAAGTGGCGTGAAAACGCGACTGCAGCAAACCCTGCAAGATCAGCTGGAAACTTTGGGTCTGGGTTTTGATTTGGCGAGCATTGATTACGCCGCGTTTTCGCATATTCATTACGACCATGTGGGTGTAGCTAACGAACTCACGGGGGCTACGTGGTTGGTGCAACAGGGGGACTACGACGTCGTAATGAATGAGGGTGCGATGGTTCCAGCCTATGAACCCGCACTTGTTGCCGGTCTGAAAGAGCGGCCTGCCAAGGTCGTCGATGGCGATCACGATGTGTTCGGTGACGGCAGCGTGCGACTTATCTCCGCACCCGGTCATACGCCTGGGCATCAGGTGCTGTACTTGGAACTGGCAGAACACGGCCCCTTGGTGCTATCGGGAGACTTGTATCATTTTCGTATCAGTCGGGACCAGCGTCGGGTTCCAGTATTTAACGTCAATCGCGAAGAGACCCTGGTCGCCATGGATAAGGTGGAGGCTCTTGTAGAAGCCACCGGAGCGGATTTCTGGATAGAGCACGATGCCGCTTTGTTTGAGACGCTGACTCTTGCGCCCGGCTTTTACCAGTAAGGCATTATTGGAGGAAGAGACGATTGTTTCTTCGTTCAATGATCCAGCGAGCAGGGACATTCAACAACGCAGTTACGGCACTGTTTCCCAAACGTTCTTCAATGCCGTTGCGGACTTCCTGCGACAGGCTATGAAAGTACTTTTG
>JAACDS010000252.1 GCA_009936895.1 Pseudomonadota bacterium | reverse complement strand
GCGAATACGCCTTATCGCTTCCAAGCTCACAGGCGTACGCATGACAATCTCGAGCATCGCGATACCGCCCTTACGCAGCGCGTGGGCAATGGGTACCGCCTGTTCCGCATCTGTGATTTGTACAACCGGCATAACCGGTGTCATTTCCAGCAAGCTGTGGCTGGTTACCTGCATCTCGTTAACCTCGTCTGTTTTAGGAATGGCCTCGTTGCACTAGGTAGGCAGCGGCCCCTTTTAAACCGATATCTTTGGCCGTAATAACTCGCACTGGAATGTCGGCCAGAAAGCCCCGCAGCCGCCCCTTGGACTCAAAACGGTTTCGGAACTCGCTTTGCTGAAGAATGCTCAGGACTTTCGGGGCGATACCGCCGGCAATGAACACCCCACCTCGGGCACCCAGTGTGAGTGCCAAATTTCCTGCGAAGGATCCGAGGATCCGACAAAACAAGTGCAAGGTTCGCATGGCCAATGTATCCGACCCATCGATAGCCGCTTGATAAACGTCTTCCGGGCGCTCGTGTGCGGGTTCACGCAACGCCAACTCCGCTAAGGCCTGATAGGTGGATAAAATACCGGCTCCGGACAAGAGCCGTTCGTAGGACACTCGGCCAAAACGCTGCAGCAAGATGTTGAGTACGGCGATTTCCTGAGCGTCTACTGGCGCGTAGTCCGCATGCCCACCCTCTGCCTCAATCACCACGCTCTGTTCCTGACACGGTACCACCGAGCACACGCCCAAACCGGTTCCCGGCCCCAATACCGCGACGGGCTTGGTTGGATTACCAGCCCCACCGCCCAGTTGCACGTAATCATCCGCGGCTAACGTCGTGGTGGCATAACCAACCGCGGCAAAGTCGTTAATAATATGCAAAGGCCCACCGTCCAACTGCGCCTGAATACCATTTGCGTCGATCTCCCAGGGGCTGTTGGTAAACTTAAGTACCGAACCATCCACGGGCCCTGCCACCGCGAGGCAAGCGCCTTGGGGAGTATGCGCCCAGCAGCCCGCTGAGCTTACATGGGTACAAAATTCGGTCAGCACATCCGCAAATATCGCGTGCTCCGCCACCGAGTAATAGACCACGTGGCACAGACTGCCGCTTTCCACGTCGACAACGGCGAAGCGCGCGTTCGTGCCACCCACATCCGCGACCAGCTGCCAGGGCTTATCCGCAGCGGAAACCGGCACCTAGACCACAGCCTGCTGCGCAGCGCTTGCAGACGACTTCGGTAAGTCACCGCTGGCATTGACGGGTTCGTCAAAAAATACGCTGGCCCCCGCTTCTGCACTGCCGGTTGCTTGCCGAAAAACGGCAAAGAATTCGCGTCCCACGCCGAGGTTCCCTGCGCCATTGTCGAGAGCGGCGTCTCGATTCGCCATCACCTCTTCGGACACCTCGACTTGGACGGTTCCAGCAACCGCGTCCAGCTCTATCCAGTCACCGTCACGCACCTTGGCCAGCGGTCCACCCAGACTGGCTTCTGGCGTCATGTGAATGGCTGCCGGTACCTTGCCGGACGCGCCGGACATTCGACCATCGGTGACCAGGGCGACGCGATGGCCGCGATCCTGCAGAACGCCTAGAATCGGTGTGAGTTTGTGCAATTCGGGCATACCGTTAGCCCGGGGGCCTTGAAAACGAACCACGACGATACAGTCGCGGTCCAGTGTCCCAGTATCGAATTTCTCCTGCAGGGCGTGTTGATCGTCGATCACTACCGCTTGAGCCCGCACCTGACGAAGCTCGGGTTTCACCGCGGATACTTTGATGACACCGCGACCGAGATTACCCGTGAGCAGACGTAAACCCCCCTCTTGGTCAAAGGGCGAATCTGCAGCTGCAAGCACCTCGGTGTCCAGGCTCTTGGTTTGGCAGGGCTGCCAAGACAACTGATCGCCCGACAACTGTGGTTCTGTCGCGTAGTCGGCTAGGGTCTCTCCCCAAACCGTCTCGGCATCACTGTGCATGAGGCCGTGCTGCATCAGCTGACTGAAGAGGTAACCGGTACCCCCTGCAGCATGGAAATGATTGATGTCAGCCTGACCGTTTGGGTACACCCGCGCGAGCAATGGAACGGTGCGAGACAGCTCATCGAAATCTGTCCAATCGATAATGATGCCTGCGGCTCTCGCCATGGCGATCAGGTGAATCGTATGATTTGTCGAGCCTCCGGAGGCCAACAGTGCGACCACGGCATTCACGAAGGACCGTTCATCCAGCATCTTGCCGAGCGCCTTAGGTTTGCTGCCCAAGGCCGTCACCCGAGTGATGTGATGTGCAGCCTCGGCCGTCAGTGCGTCACGAAGTGGCGTGTTGGGATTCACGAACGATCCGCCTGGAAGCTGTAGCCCCATGGCCTCCATCAGAATCTGATTGCTGTTGGCTGTGCCGTAAAACGTGCAGGTGCCCGCCGAATGGTATGACGCGGATTCTGCGTCCAGCAGTTCGTCTCGGGAAATTTTGCCTTCGGCAAAGAGCTGCCGAATTCTGGCTTTCTCGCTGTTCGCTATACCGGATTGCATGGGTCCAGCGGGAATAAACAGCATGGGCATATGCCCGAAGCGCAGCGCGCCCATCAGCAGGCCTGGGACGATCTTGTCGCAGATGCCCAAGCACACCACACCATCAAACATCTGGTGCGATAAGGCGATGATGGTGGATTGGGCGATATGATCGCGGCTGAACAGACTCAGCTCCATGCCTTCAAGCCCCTGAGTCACGCCATCACACATCGCAGGAACCGCACCGGCGACTTGGGCTGTTCCGCCCATACTGCGAATATGTGTGTTGATCAGTTCGGGATATTCAGCGTAAGGTTGATGGGCGGAGAGCATGTCATTGTATGCCGTCACGATGCCAATGTTCGGGGCATTCACCAAGCGTATGGTTTCCTTGTCGGAAGCATCACAGGCGGCAAATCCATGGGCCATGTTGCCGCAGGACAGCTTATTTCTCGGCGGTTGGCCATTGGCACTGGCTTCAATCAGATCCAAGTAGCGGCGGCGTTCATTGCGGCTTCGGTCCGCAATACGTTGTGTCACCGCATCGACGATCACGTTCATAACATTTTTCCAAGTAGGTAACGTTCTGGTGTCACCGCTATGCGGCGTCAGCAACCTGTTCAGGTTTCTGGGTCAGTTGCAGCCCAAAGGATAGGCGCGAACATAGTCTACGACCAGCTCGCCGGGCAGATCCGATTTTTTGATTTTACCGCCCAAGGTTCCGCCTAACGCCAAATTGAGAATCAAGTAAAACGGCCGGTCATCAAACACCCAGGGATAGGGCGCGATGTCCTCGGGTGTGGCTCGTCCATACTCTTTGTCGTCGACAAACCAGCGAATTTCCTGAGGTCGCCACTCCACCGCATAAACATGAAAGTCATCAGTCCAGGGCACAGGAGCCAAAATGGACTCGCTGAAGTGCACATTGTCTGGCCACACGTTACCGAAGTGGAGTGCACCCAGAATTTTTTCCGGCGTGTGACCACTGCTCTCAAGAATGTC
>JAACDS010000025.1 GCA_009936895.1 Pseudomonadota bacterium | reverse complement strand
CGACCCGCCAGATCCAGCGCCTGAATACCGTTGGCACCTTCGTAAATCTGGGCGATACGTGCGTCGCGAACAATTTGTTCCATGCCCCACTCTTTAACGTATCCATGCCCGCCCAGTACCTGTTGCGCCAACACAGCGGCTTCCAGGCCTTTGTCGGTCAAAAACGCCTTCACCACCGGCGTAAGCAATTGTCCGAAGCGCTCGGCACGCTCATCACCATTGTGTTTGGCTTCGTCGAGCTGCATGCCGGCGAAAAAAGCAAACGCACGACAACCATCAACGTAGGCGCGTTGGGTGAGCAGCATGCGTCGAACATCTGGATGCACCAGCAACGAATCCGCATCAGCGTCTGGGTTTTGTGCCCCGGTAGCCGAACGACCCTGAATACGGTCTTGGGCGTATCGAGCCGAATGCTGATACGCCAAATCACCGGCACCCAAACCCTGCAGGCCAACGCTGAGGCGTTCATAGTTCATCATAGTAAACATCGCAGCCAACCCTTGATGCTCTTCTCCAAGCAAAAAGCCTTGGGCGCCGTCGTAATTAATCACCGACGTTGCGCTGCCATTGATACCCATCTTATGCTCAAGAGAACCACTGGCCCAGCCGTTGCGCGGACCCAGGCTACCGTCGGATTCAGGTACGAATTTCGGCACGATAAACAGAGAAATCCCCTTGGTGCCCTTCGGGCCGTCAACAATTCGCGCCAAGGTGAGGTGCACAATATTTTCAGCCATATCGTGCTCGCCGCTGGTAATGAAAATTTTCGTGCCGGTGATGCGGTAGGAACCGTCGGCTTGGGGTTCAGCCTTGGTTCGCATCATGCCCAGATCTGTACCGGCATGAGACTCGGTTAATGCCATGGCTCCCGTCCACTCACCGCTGTAGAGCTTTTCGAGATAGGTTTGCTTTTGTTCCGCAGAACCGTGAGCGTCGATACTCAAACAGGCACCTACGGTGAGGGAGCCGTACAAAAACAAGCTGCTGTTCGCAGCCCAGAACATCTCCTCTATCAAACCCGCCAAACTTTTTGGCATGCCTTGTCCGCCAAACGCCGGATTACCCGACAAGCCCAGCCAGCCGCCTTGAGTGAGCTCCGCGAACGCTTCTTTAAAGCCAGGAGGTGTGGTCACTTCGCCGTCCTTCAGCTCGCAGCCATACTGGTCGCCCACTTCATTCAGCGGCGCCATCACTTCAGAGGCTAAGCGGCCTCCTTCAGCGATCACCGCTTTGACTAAGTCTGGCGAAAGCTCTTGATATGCTTCGATCTGCGACCAATTTCCTTGAATATCGAACACATCGTTCATCAAGAAGTCGGCATCTCTCTCACGTGCTGCGTAATCCACCGTAGCGCCTCAATTCATGTAAACCTCAAGTTTAGCTGCCGAGCACGAGGGTCACCAACCTTTTTGCCTCTACAGGCGCTTGACCCCAATCCACAACAACGGCCGGCAACAACGGCCCACAACCTACAAACGTCTCAGACCTGTTAGCTGTGAAAGCGACGCTCGGTCGGCTCACAGTGACGGTCTAGCCGGAGCCCTCGCCATGAAAAACTCGATAAACCGAGCCTTGAATTGGCTTTGGGAACAACACTTTCCCATGCTTTGTTTGCTTTGCGAGCAGGTACTGGCATCAACTAGCCCGGATCATCTATGCCAATACTGCCGGCTCGCCCTACCCTTCAGTGTCCGCGCTTGCTCACGCTGCGCGATCCCCCTTCTGCCCGGTGCAGACCCCACAGACGAAATCCGGCTCTGCCAGGAGCCGCCCCTTATCTGCGGTCAATGCCTCACGAAACCGTTGGCTGACCGTGCGATTGTCCCTCTGATTCACCGCGGCAGCGCAGCACATTTGATACACAGGCTCAAGTTCAATCAGGGTGAACCCGAAGGCCGTGCCCTTGCTCATATCTTGTTAACCCACATCCGACTCGAGTGCCCAAATCGCCTGCCAGAACTATTGATACCCGTTCCCATGGCCTACTGGCCAGCTGTTAAGCGTGGCTTCAATCAGAGCAGGTTGTTGGCCCAATACCTTGGGCGCGAACTCGATCTGCCGGTTGCACCCACCCTTCTCAAACGTCTCCCCGGGCCTGCGCAACGCTTGTTATCTCGCACAGAACGCAGTCGAATGGCGTCGGGTAACTTTCGATGGCGCAGCGAATTGAAGAAGAATGCGTTGCGCGGTAAACACGTCGTCGTCGTGGACGATGTCATGACCACAGGAGCCACCGTGCGCCAGATTATCAAGTTGTTGCGCTTGCATGGCGCGCAGCGCGTCGATGTCTGGTGTGCCACGCGCACGCCCTCGTTGTACCAATAATCTTTCCGCCCGCAACATCTTTTTCGGCACACTGAGCATTTCGCGCAACGCTTACTGATAGAGTGCGCCAATGCATACCGTTCAAGACAGCCTGAATCCCGCCCCTTACGATGCTCTGACACCCGACGCGGTGCTTGATGCGATGGAATCCATCGGCTTAGAACCCACTGGGGGCCTCACCGCTCTCAACAGTTACGAAAATAGGGTCTATCAGGTCGCCTTGGAAGACGGCTCCTTTGTCATCACTAAATTTTACCGGCCGGCCCGTTGGACCGACGAGGCGATCTTAGAAGAGCACGCCTTTACTCAGGGACTGTTCGATGCCGAGTTGTCCGTGGTGCCGCCCATGCGCATCGACGGTGTGAGTGTTTTCCAACATTTGGATTTTCGATTTGCGGTCTTCCTCCGCCAGGGCGGACACCCGCCCAATCTCGAAAACGAAGACGATCTGGAGGTTCTAGCCCGCTCCATTGCTCGACTGCATGCCTTCGGCACAACCCAACCCTTCGCTCATCGAGTCACCCTGAATACCGAGCGTTTTGGCCATAGCAGCCGAGAGTTCCTGCTGCAGAACAATTTTATCCCGCTGGAAATGGAGGAAGCCTATCGCTCCATCACCGAACAGCTGCTGGAACGCATCACGCCGTTGATGGCGCATGCGCCCGTGACACCCATTCACGGGGACGGCCACATGGGCAATATTCTGTGGCGGGACGATACGCCGCACTTCGTGGACTTTGATGATTGCATGGGCGGCCCGCCCATTCAGGATCTGTGGATGCTGCTCAGTGGCGAGCGGCCAAATCAAACCCTGCAGCTAAACCTGATTTTGGACGCTTATCGGGACTTCCACGATTTTGATGTATCGACATTGAATTTGATCGAGCCACTGCGGACGCTGCGAATTATGTATCACGCTGCATGGATCGCTAGGCGCTGGCGGGATCCCGCTTTCCCCATGGCCTTTCCCACCTTTGACTCTGTAAATTATTGGTCAAACCACGTACTGACCTTGCGCGAGCAGCTTGCCATGCTCGACGAACCGCCGCTGGTCTACATGTCTTAAAGAACGATTCCAAAGCAGGCGTTAAACCCTGCGCAGCACCGGTTTCATCTCCACCAGCATACTGATACGCCGTGACGGCGAGATGGGGACTCGGTCACAAAAACACTGTTACCTCGCCCCAAATTTGAATATAAACTTCCCTAAAGCATGGAACATTGGGTTGAGTGATACCCGTCAGGTTGAGCAAGGAGATACGTTATGGAGAGGGCAAGCGTTCAAAATCAAACGGACTTTGATGTACTGATTGTGGGTGCCGGCATATCCGGAGTCGGTGAGGCCTATCATCTGCAGCAACAGTGCCCTGACAAGAGCTATTGCATCCTTGAAATGAAAGACACCTTTGGTGGCACTTGGGAAACTCACAAATATCCCGGTATCCGTTCTGATTCGGACCTTTACACCTTCGGCTATCGATTTAAACCATGGACAGGGGTGCCCATTGCCAGTGCCGAGGCCATCCTCACCTATATGGGCGAGGTCATCGACGAGAACAACATAGGTCAGCATATTCGTTACGGGCACCGTATCACCCAATGCGACTGGTCCAGCGCCGAGAACAAATGGACGGTAACAGCGACACGGACAGCAGATGGTAGCGAGATTGTTTTTACCTGTAACTTCCTGTGGATGTGCCAAGGTTATTACGACCATGAAAACCCCAACATCCCCACCTGGCCGAATATGGATCAGTTCCAAGGGCAGTTGATTCACGCTCAGCTGTGGGATCCGAAAACCGATTACGCAGGCAAAAAGGTGGTGGTTATTGGTTCGGGTGCTACCGCCGCAACGGTTATTCCGGAGTTCGCCAAGGAGGCCGAACACGTCACTATGCTGCAACGTTCGCCCACCTATTTTTTCTGCAGCGAGAATCGCAACGAACTGGCCGACCGCCTGCGTGAAATTGGCATCGACGAGCCAACCATCCACCGAGTGGTTCGGGCGCAAATTCTTTACGATCAAGATGTGCTAACCGAGCGCTGCAAGAACGAACCTGACGCCGTTTTTGATGAGCTTAAGGCGCTGATACGCGGCTATGCCGGCGAGGACTTTGAATTCGAACCGCATTTCACACCGAGCTACCGGCCTTGGCAACAACGATTGGCCTTTTGCCCAGATGGCGATGTTTTCCAAGCCGCCGCCGCCGGCAAACTCAGCGTCGTAACCGATACGATCGACACCTTTACCGAGCACGGCATACGCACTGCATCAGGTGAAGAACTCGAAGCCGATATCGTCTGCGTTTGCACCGGCTTCCACCTCTCAGTTATGGGCGACATTCCTTTCAACGTCGATGGTAAGCCAGTGGACTGGCACGACACCGTGAACTACCGGGGCATGATGTTTACCGGCGTACCCAATTTGGCTTGGGTTTTTGGTTATTTCCGTGCGAGTTGGACCTTAAGAGTCGACCTGCTGGGTGATTTTGTCTGCGGGCTGTTGAATCATATGGACGATATCGGTGCTCGACGCATCGAAGTCGCTCTGCGCGAAGAAGATGGCGACATGGCCATACTGCCTTGGATCGAAGAGGACAACTTCAACCCGAGCTATTTGACACGCGACATGGACAAGCTCCCCCAACGGGGCGCGAAACCCGAATGGCGGCATAACCAAGACTACTGGCGCGAAAAAGACGAGATCCCGTCCACAGATCTGAGCGGTTCAGAATTCATCTACGATGGCGTCCGCCGTGATGGAAAAAATGACGGGCTAAAGGCACAGAGCGCTTAGCCTGAAGCCAAGGATCAAGCCCTCAAAATATACCAACCGGCTCGATGCAGACGCCGGTTGGCAATAGCTGCCTAGACGATATTCAGCTCGTCGCGATTACGCCAAATATTCGCATACTGCTGCAACAGGTAAGGCCGCTCAGCTGACGGTATGGCATGCAGCTCCGCTGTTAGATGTTGTACCGCCGGATGATTTTCAAGTTCTTGGGTAGGCCCATTTTCCAACACCATCTTGGCGTATCGGTGCGTTGGATAAAGCCTAGTGTTCGCCACAATGCTTTGATCGAGCTGTGCTGCCAGCTCTTCTGCACTGGATGCCCGAGAAATCGGTTCACCAAAGGTCAGTCGCACACGGCCTTTGTGTCCCATCAATCCTTTCACCATGCTTTCCAAATCTTCCTGGGGCGATTTTTCATACCCACCGTGCTCATCAATGACCGCAAGCTCATGAGCCTTGCTCGTCCCACAGGGATCCAGCTCGTAAGACACGGATACGGGTACCGCCGGTGCCATCTGAAGCATCCGCTGCATGGGCAAATCAGCTGCGGTTTTATCGCGGTAGGCCAGCAACAGCATTTTCAGCAAAGCCGGATCCGTGCGGTCAAAACCGTCCTTGGCCCGGCCCTGACGCTGGGCTATCCAGACTGAAATACCTTGTTGCAGAGACTGCTGCACGTAGCGGCTGGTGCGACTGAGAGCACGATACTGAGCTCGCGCGCCAGCCACACTGCGCTCCACAACAAAACTCTTATTCAACCGCATCAAATCTGCGGCTAGGGTATTACTCAGCAAGTTATCGCCAACCGCCATCCGACAAGTATCGTGACCGGCCTCTTGCAACAGATAATTAAGCAGGCTTGAATCCATCAAAATATCACGATGATTCGAGATGAAAAGATAGTGATCGTTAGGGCTTAAACGATCTAGACCACTGACGGATAAACGATCAATGCTCCGATCAATAACCGTTTCAAAAAGCCCCGCAACCACGTTTTGGCAGTCCCGTATGGACCTCAGATTTCGCGTTTTCAGTCGAAGAACAAAACGAGTTAGCCAACGACCCAATGAGCGATTTCCCAGCCAGCCAGGCATGACCAGCTGACTTGCGGCTTGCGCGAGCTCGCGGGAAGCAACCAACCTCGCCAGTACGTCAGGTACTTCGTGGTCGTAGTATGGGCGTATGGCATCAAATTCCGACATGCTATTTTCCATCGTTAGACCTGTTCAAGATTTACCTCGGCCACCTCAGATCGGCACGCCGTTCAGGCCCGTGTTTATGGCACTGACACAGATCCACAGACCCATGAGCAATAACAGCATAAATACGCCGCGCTTTAAGGACTGCTCAGACACGACTGGCGGAAACCGCCGACCGAGCCAGGCACCTAAGATGACCACCGGTGCACCCAAGGCCGCATATAGTAATACCGAAGCCGACAGGCTGCCTTCGAAAAAAACGATGATCGTTCGTATGGCCGTCGCCAGAAAAAAATAGCTGAGCAGGGTGGCTCGAATGACTGCCACCGGCAAAGGTTGGCTGTAAGCAAACCAGCCCAACAACGGGCCACTGGCAGAAAACAGACCACCCAAAGTGCCGCCAATCGCTCCCATACACCAAATGAAAGGCTTTCGAGACTCGTGAGACCAACTGCGGGGTCGAATACTCATGGACAAGCCGCCAGCGGTAATGAAGACACCCAGACACAGTTCCAGTAGCCAGAGCCGATTACCGTTGAGATACAGCATAAGCCCGTAACCCAGCAGCAGACCCGGTACGATGCCGATGGCCAGCCACATCAACATGGGCCGATGCACGTGCTGGGTATGACTACCGAGCGACAACGAGGCATTCAGCATGCTGAGCAAACTTACTACGGCCGCCAGTGTGGGGATATCGAGCAGCCGTAAGCCGCCAATGACGGCAACGGCAATCATGCCCAGAGCAAAGCCTGCTACTGCCTGAACGTAGCTACCGAAAAGCAGCACGAGCAATAGTAAAAGAAGGGACGAGTCGAACATCGACGCAGTCTGCCACAGACCGCGTGAGCACATGTATTTAGTTGTCCCAGTCAGGGCGCTGCAACGAATTTCTAGGCAAAACCGTCATCTGTTAGGGTAGGCGATCTTTTCTCGAGGATGGGTATATGGATCTCGCTCTCAACAACAAAGTTGCCTTGGTGACAGGCAGTCACCGAGGCACCGGCCAGATCATTGCCAAAACGCTACTGCACGAGGGTGCCAACGTATTGGTTCATGGCATGACCCAGCAGCAGGCAGAAGACTCAGTCAGCGCCCTCGGCGCAGGCGTACCCGTCTGGGGCGATATCGTTACCCGCGAAGGGTCGGACGAGCTGCTGGCCCAATGCGAGAGGTTCGATACATCCATTCTAGTCAACAACTTCGGCGCAGCGGATGGAGGTACCTGGCAATCTCAGGACGAAGACGATTGGCTGCTGGCTTACCAAAAAAATGTGCTATCGGCCCAACGGCTGATTACCGGTATGCTGCCCAAGATGAGCACCATGCCTTGGGCACGAATCATCAACCTAGGCACCGTGGGTTCCACCAGCCCTAACGCCCGAATGCCCGGTTACTACGCGGCCAAGGGTGCGCTGGCGAACATGACCATTGGCCT
>JAACDS010000251.1 GCA_009936895.1 Pseudomonadota bacterium | reverse complement strand
GTTCAACATCCAGCGCTGCACTGGCGCTCGTCGCGGCGCCACTCTTACCGTGTTCTAGAACCGCCAGCGGATCACTGGGATTGACCTGAGCACCGGGCTGCGCTGCCTGAGGGCTGCTGGCGCCTTCTGCGCCTGATGCGCCTGCAAAAGCCATCAGGTGATCGTCCAAGTAGCGCGTGGTGAACTGGTTTTTCTGGAACACCTCGTCGGCAATAATGGCCTGCAATAAAGGTACGTTAGTTTCGACACCGCCAATGGCGAAATCTTTGAGTCCCCGCTGCGCACGAATCACCGCATCTTGGTAATCCGGACTGGGTGAGTAACAGATCAGTTTCGCGAGCAGAGAATCGTAGTTTGGGTTCGTCGTATAACCCAAGTACCCATAGGTATCGGTACGCAATCCCGGCCCCGTGGGCACGGAAAACTGCGTTAGCCGTCCACCGGTGGGCTTGAACTCGCCACCGGGGGTGACGGTCTCGGTATTCACCCGCAGCTGGATGGCATAGCCGCGAGAAGGTGGAACCGAGGCCTGATTCAAATTCAGATCCGCCAAGGTCGAACCGGATGCAATCTTCAGCTGAGTGCGCACCAGATCCACACCGGTGACTTCTTCGGTCACAGTATGCTCGACCTGCAGGCGCGCATTCGCTTCAATGAAGTAGTGCTGGCCAGTGCGCTGATCCAGCAAAAACTCAATGGTACCGAGACCGCGATACTCGATGGCTTGGGCCAGTTTGACCGCGTCCTCGCACAGCGTCTGACGCGTCTGAGGGTCCAGTGCCGGACTGGGGGCAATTTCAATCAGCTTTTGATGACGCCGCTGCACACTGCATTCGCGTTCGCCTAAGTGACAAACAGCACCGCTACCATCGCCAATCACCTGCACTTCGATATGTCTGGCTTGATCCACCAACTGCTCAACATACAAGGCGCCATCCCCAAACGCAGCCGTAGCCTCGGACACACAGCGGGCATAGGCGTCGTGCAACTCCTCTGCGGATCGCACGATACGCATGCCGCGACCGCCGCCGCCAGCGATGGCTTTCAGCAGCACACCACCGTCTGCATGGCTGGAGAAAAATGCGGCTGCTTCGGCTTCACTGACCGACTGGGATATGCCGTCGAGTACCGGTACGCCGTTGGCTTCGGCCAAGGCGCGAGCCTGAGCCTTATCACCGAATACACTCAGTGACTGGGTTGTCGGACCAACAAAAACCATTCCAGCAGCCTCAACAGCCTCAGCAAATCGCGGGTTTTCGCTCAAAAAACCGTAGCCGGGATGCACCGCATCACAGCCGGCATTGACCGCTTTGGACACGATCGCCTCTATGTCCAGATAGGCCGACGCGCCGCGTCCATTGAGCGCAATGGCCTCGTCACAAAGCCCGACATGTGATGACTGGCCATCATCCTCTGCGTACATGGCAACGGCGGTGATACCCAACTCACCTGCTCCGCGAGCAATACGAATGGCGATTTCGCCGCGATTAGCGATCAATAGCTTGTGCATAATTCTCCCCTCAACATGCCGCCCAGAGCGGCTTTCTTCTTTTACAAATTCAATTGCCTGCGGACGTCGCTGAGCGCCTCAATCGTCGCCAGTGCATCGCTCTGATCTGACGCCATGTTGCGCACGATGATGTCGGTAAAACCGGCTTCCGCGAATTCCGCGAATTGTTCCGCCACGGCATTGGTATCGCCGCACAGCAAGGCGTCTTCGGCGAAACCGCGATAGCCCTTGGCGACCGCCTTGGCTTTGAAATCCGCTGCGGCTTTGGCGCTGGTGCCGATGTACACATCGCGACGCAAGGCAACCGCCCGCGGTTGACGCTCGTGTTCGGCGCACGCTTGGCGGTACTGATTCAACTGATCCTTACTTTGTTGGGGTGATAGGCTCGGGCTACCCAGCCAACCCTCGCCAAGACGGGCTGCGCGATTGATTGCCGCGGGAACAGAAGCGCCGACCCACACCTCGATATCTTGAGCTGGCAAGGGTCCAATTCTGGCGCCCTCAATGAACCAAAAGCGTTCGTGGCTGACAGTCTCGCCCGCCCACAGCCGGCGCATAATAGACAGCGAGTCCTCAAACATCGCCACCCGCTGACTCATATCCACACCCATGCCCGCACTCTGATGCGGCAACCCGCCCAGCCCGCACTGCATGATGAAACGGCCCGGCATGATGGCAGCCAGAGTAGAAACTTGCTCCGCCAGCAACACCGGGTGCCAAAGTGGCAGCAGGTACAAGGCGCCCGCTGGCTTGTCGTGCCAGTGCGCCAACATACGACCCAAGATCGGCGAGTTCTGGTAGTAGGCGTGATCGGTGACGTGATGGTCTCCGACAAAGAGGCTGTCTAAGTCTGCTTGGCGCGCTGCCTCTGCACGCTCCACCATGAAACGCGCGCCTTCTCGCGGGTCTGCAACGCGATAGGCCGACTGAATGGAAATTCCGATACGCATACTTCTTGCTCTCGTTAGTCCGACCGCGGCGCATGAATCGACAAACTCAGACCGCACTGATCACTGGGCCGATGTTCCAGCAATTTACCCGCGGTGAACAGAAAGTCATAAACCAGCGGCGGCGCATTGGGTTCATCGCCGAGCACTCCATGCTTCAACACCTCGGGCAGCCAGATTGCATCATCTGCCCACATCTGTTGGTAGGGAATATCCTGCACATCACACCAAAACGGTTTGGCCTCCGGGGTTTCTGTCAGGGTGCCCGTAAAATCACGCGCGACAAACACAAAGCCCAGCCATTGAGGGCCATCACGCTCGACAAAACGCAGTTCGGCAACGCAGTCCAGCGGCTGTGCATCGACACCCGTTTCTTCGAGCATTTCTCGACGGGCGCAGGCCAACAGGGATTCGCCAATCTCCCACTTGCCACCCGGCGCATTGATCTTGCCCATGCCGTGGCCGGTCTTTTTTTCTATCAGCAGCACGCGCTGTTGATCCACTACAAACAGCAGGGTACCGACAAGTTCCGGCTGCCAAGCCTGCTGCCAGGGCGTCTGAAGTGTTGGCATCACAACTAGCCCGCGCTGTAGCGAACCTGAAGAGCGGCATAAAGCGCTTCGGGCAGCTCTGTCGCAGATACTTCCAATTCGTCAAGCAATTCGATCAAGTGTTCGTTATCCTCGCGCCCGCTCCAAAGCTTGCGATACTCGCCGGTCTTATAGCCATTGTTCTGGCGGAAGCGATTGAGCATGTTTTTGCCGATATAGAGGGCAAATAACTCTTCGAATGCCATGGGTAAGGCTGCCATGGCGTCCAAAAACGGTTGCAGCTCGAATGATCGAGTACGCAGACACGACGCGGCCAATGCCTCGATGGCCAAACGGAACTGTTCGGCTTGGGCTTCCGGCGTGGTCGCCGACGGCGTGGCGATGCCGTTGATCGCCTCTGCTATAGAAGCGTCCAACTCGCCTTGTCGGAGCAGCTCGCTCAGGGCAAAGTGCCAGATATCCACCAGTTCCAGCTTCACCTGATCCAGATCGCCGTCCTGCTTTTTCCACCATTTCCAACCGAAGTGATCGAGCATTTCTGCGCATTCGACCCACATGGCGCGATAATATTCGTAGCCTTGAGTACGCCACTGCTCGTGCACTAACGTGTTGTGTGCATCCTGCATCTCAGCCATGGTTTGCAGCATCGCGTGTCGTTCGGTCGCTCCGGCGGTTGAGCCATTGGCGGTTGGCATAAAATCCCCTGTCAGAATTCAGTTGATAGCCCCGAAGCCTACCTAAACTGGGCGGAATACGCCCTACCCAATCTATTGCTCGCCCGCGAAGCAGCCGTTAGCCTACAACTCAGAGTTCAAAGTAACGCCACCGAGGAGCGCTCATGGATTTATCATTTGGCCCCGAGTACGACACGTTCCGCAGCGAAGTCGTTACCTTTCTGGCCAACAATGCGGATAAGGCACCCCAGGGTAACGACTTGCGTGGTCAAGCTGCCAAAGACTGGCAGAAATTGCTCATCGAAAACGGTTATACCTGCCGCACCATTCCAAAAAAATTCGGCGGCTACGGCGCAGAACCCGACATCATCAAGTCCCGTATCATTGCCGAAGAATTTTCCAAAGTACGGGTACACTCAGGCTTGGGCGGCCAAGGGATTTCCATGCTGGTGCCCACGCTGCTGGAAATGGGCACCCAAGAACAGAAAGAACAGTTCATTCGCCCGACAATCATGGGTGAAATGGTGTGGTGTCAGGGTTATTCCGAGCCCGGCGCCGGCAGCGATCTGGCCGCCCTTTCCACCGCTGCCGTTTTGGACGGCGACGAATGGGTCATCAATGGCCAAAAGATCTGGACGAGTACGGCACACATAGCAGACTGGATTTTCTGTTTGGTTCGCAGCGAACCAGACGCGCCCAAACACAAAGGTATATCGTTTTTGCTGTTCGACATGAAAACCCCAGGCATCGAAGTGCGCCCGCTGGTAGATATGACGGGGCACGCCAATTTCAATGAGACCTTCTTTACCGATGTACGTGTGCCAAAACACCAGATTGTTGGTGAACGTGGTCAGGGCTGGCAGGTGGCCAACGCCATCTTGGGCCATGAGCGCGAAACCTTGGCCCCGGCAAATACCGCCCAGACCCGGATCAATGCGCTGGTCGATCTGATGAAGAGCGAGACCGCAGACGGCGCAAGACTCATCGACAACCCGGTTTACCGTGATCGTCTGATGAAACTTCAAAGCAAGGTCATGGCCATGCGTTTTAACGAGCTGCGCGTGCTGTCAGCCCGTTTAAATCCAGGCCAAGACCCCGGACTGTCCCGGATGATAACTAAGCTAGAAGGCACAGAACTGCGTCACGACTTAGAAGGTTTAGCGATCGACGTCATGGGAGAAATCGGCCTGGCCTACGAGGACAACCCATACCTGCGAGGATCTGGCAGTTGGCAACGGGAATACATGTTTTACCTGGGTCTGATCATCGGTGGCGGTACATCGCAGATTCAAAAAAACATCATCAGCGAGCGCGGCCTGGGCATGCCGCGCGAACCTAAATTCGAGAAAGCGAGCTAACGATGCAATTTGGACTATCAGAAGAACAGATCCTCCTCCGCGATAACGTCAATCGCTTTCTGGATGACAATTCACCTTTGGACCGCGTACGGCTTTACGCCGACGGCGGTGACGACGCCGACATTTGGGCAGGACTTGCTGAACTGGGCGTGCCTGCCTTGCTGGTGCCGGAAGAACAGGGTGGCATTGGCTTATCGCCACTGGATGCCGCCATCGTGGCGGAATGCCTTGGTGCACACATTGCGCCAACACCCTTTCTAGGCACAGCGGTTATGGCACCTACGGCCTTGGTCGCCAGCGGTGGCGATCACGATGAGCTGCTGGCAGGCATCGCCGCCGGCACTCAGCGCGTCGGCGTGGCATTTTCGGAGGCCATCAAGCGACGCAATGACGCTCGAGTCGAGGTACGCGGCGAACGGATGTTTGGCAAATCGCTCTTCGCCTTTGACGCCGAAGCGGACTCTTATCTGGTAGCAGATCAGCACAAACACCTACATCTGATTTCTGCCAGTGATCCAGGATTGAAGCGCACACACCTCACCACCGTCGACAAGACTCGGCGCACGGTGGAACTCACCTACGACAATGTTGAAGCCCAGTGCATCAGCACCGATAGCAGCGTCTTCGACGCCACGCTGGACATCGGTCGTGTCGCCATCGCCGCGGACACACTCGGCGCAGCCCAGAGCATGCTGGATCAGGCAGTGGAATACGCCAAGCAGCGTGAACAATTCAACCGCCCCATCGGCAGCTTCCAGGCGGTCAAGCATATGTGCGCAGAAATGGCCGCACAGCTTGAACCGTGTCGTTCCATGGTGTGGTTTGCCGGCCATGCTTTGGCGGAACTGCCGGACGAGGGGCGTATCACCGCCTGCCACACTAAGGCCCATCTGGCCGAGGTCGCCCAGTTTGTCGCCAAGACGGCGACGGAAGTGCACGGCGGCATGGGCTTTACCGATCTGGTAGGCCTGCACTACTGGTTCAAGCGCTGTGGCGCGAATCGTCAATGGCTAGGTGCACCGGAATTTGTGAGACAAGAAGCCGCCGTGTTGCAAGGCATCGTTAGCGATTAGCAGCCGGCCTGCCCCTGACAAAAGACAAGCCGGTTGTTCGTGAGCGGAGATAGACCGGCACTTTTGTCTTTGATGGCCGTGGTTATCGGCGCCCTTATTTTGGGAGCAACGACAGCTGCTTTGCGCGAGATCGACATCGGCAGTACTGCCGCAGGCTTTTGGCGTGTCGCACTGGCCTTACCGATTTTGCTGGTACTCGCCGCCATCCGCACCAAATCCACTTGGCAACTACCCAGCAAGCATCAGTGGCTGCCACTTGTTATGGCAGGTGCTTGCTTCGCCGGCGATCTGATCTTCTGGCATCTGTCTCTGATCCACACGACCCTTGGCAATGCGACCTTTCTCGCGACCCTTTCCAGCCTATGGGTGCCGCTGACCGCGTTTCTAATCTTGCGCCAACGGCTCTCGCCTGTGTTTTTGTTCGGACTCACTTGCGCCTTGGGCGGATCAGGTGTCTTGGTCGCCTCTCACCTGTCCATCGGCACGGGTTCTTGGACCGGAGATCTTTACGGATTGCTCACAGGGTTTTTCTTTACCGGCTATCTTCTCGCCGTTGGCCGGTGCCGAGAAACCCTGTCTACCGCTGACACCATGCTGTATTCCTCTGCCTTGTGCGCACTGATCTTGTTGCCCTTTATGCTGTTCGCGAATATCGCTGTGGGCGAGTCCATGATACCCACATCGTTGACTGGCTGGCTCAGCGTCCTTGCCCTCGCGTGGCTCGCCCATCTCTTGGGCCAAGGGTTAGTTGCCTTTGGTGTTGGCCGCTTGAACACCAGTTTGGCTGCCGTGATTTTGTGTCTTGAAGGTGTGGGCGCTATGGCGGTGGGCGCGCTGTTTTACGCTGAGGCTCGCGGCCTGTTCGACCTGTTTGCTGTCATACTAATCATTGCGGGTATCGCACTGGCTCAACGCCAGATAATGCAAAAAGAGACCGCCTGAGGCTGATCGATCACGGGACCGTCACATTCCCATAACCCGGCCGTGTTATCTTCTGACGCTCTGAAGTTTAAACCCCTACCAATGACGTATTCTAACTCTACCGCGACGGAACGCGACATCGCAGACCACTACGACCTCTTTGTAATCGGCGGCGGCATTAATGGTGCTGGCGTCGCGCGAGACGCTGCTGGCAGAAACTATTCGGTCGCTCTATGCGACTCTGGAGACTTCGGCTCAGGTACGTCTTCCGCATCCACAAAGTTAATTCACGGTGGACTGCGTTACCTCGAATACTACAAATTCCGCCTGGTTGCCGAATCGTTGCGGGAACGAGAAACCCTGTGGCATATGGCACCGCATATCATCTGGCCCATGCGATTCGTGTTGCCACACCACAAAGGCCTCCGCCCCCAATGGTTACTCAGGCTCGGCTTGTTCATTTACGACCACCTTGGCGGGCGCAAACTTTTACCC
>JAACDS010000250.1 GCA_009936895.1 Pseudomonadota bacterium | reverse complement strand
GAGTCCGCCGGCGGTCACTCGGTCGGCCAGCTTATGGCTTCGCCATTGACCCAAGGCCTTTTTCATCGAGCCATTGCGCAAAGCGGGAGCGGATTTCAACAGTTCCAAACCACCGACGAATCCTTGGAAACCATCAGTGGTTTTGAGGCAGGACGGCGGCTGGCCGACTTGATGGGTGTCAGCGGAGATCAAGAAATTGCATTGCTGCGCCAGCTGAACACGGACGCCCTTAGAATCGCCGCCGTGTCGCCGGAACTGAATGCCACGTTCCACCCCCAAGTGGACGGTTACGTACTGCCCGAGCCCACCGCGCTGACCTTTGCAAAGGGCAACCAAGCTAACGTTCCTTTGATGGTCGGAAGCAACGCAGACGAGGGCAGCCTGCTCTATTACTTTGGACTGAGTCCGGTGGACGGTGGTCCGTTCGTTCAGCCGTCGGATATGGGCACTTGGCGGCAGTTGCTGCAGACAAACTTCCTCGACCAAGCTCAGAATGTGGCGTTGCAGTACCCAGTGGACGACGATGGCGATGTTGTCGTCAATGCGTCAACGATGATGGGTGACACGTGGTTCGGCCGCCACGCCTATTACATGGCCGAGCGCCAGCATGCGGCAGGTGCACCGGCCTATCTGTACTTCTTTGAACGAACTCCACCGTCTGCGGAACAAACCATTGGCGCCGGTCATGCCCAAGAGCTGTTCCCGCTCTTTCAAAGCTGGCTGCCGTTTTGGCCAAGGGATCAGAGAGATGACGATCTTGAACAAGAAATGCAGCGCTATTGGACGACCTTTGCCCGAAGCGGAAATCCCAATGGAGCTGAGTTACCTCAGTGGCCTGAGTTCGACCCATTGAGGCCCGAGGAAATGGCGTTTGCGAACGAGCGTTCGTATACCAGAGGGGTTCTGCGAAAGGCCCGCTACGACGCGATGCGCGATCAGCAAACCAGACGGGAATCCGCGGCGAGATCAGCTCTCAAAGCCCGCGTGCCTGAGTAACGCATCCCGCGCCTAGGATGGGAGCGATCTAGCCGCTCCCACCAAAGACCAATCGACTAGGGACGCCACTGCATGCTCAATCGCGCATTGATGGACTCACCAACGGTCGCTTGATGTGTGCTGTGCGCATTCGGGAAATAGAGTTCATCGGCCACGTTGTCGATGTTTAGCTGCAGACTCAGACGTTCAGACACATCGAAATACACAGCTGCGTCGACTCGGGTATAGCTTGGTAGCGTCGCCGTATTTGACTGGTTGATGAAACTGTCATCCTGGTACGTCAACCCGAGGCCCAAACCGATTCGAGGCGTGACTTGATACGTGCTCCAGACCGAAAACGTGTTTTCTGGCAGCTCGCGAAGCCGTCGCCCTGTCGAGCCAAATTCATCGACGAGTTCGCCATCCAAGTAGCTGTAACCAACGGCTACGCCCCACGCATCGTTGAGCTGTCCGTTGACCTGCGCCTCAAACCCTTCGATGGTCGAGTCGATGACATCAAGAGTCGATGGATCACTGTCCGCAACCTGGGGAGAACTGCTCTCAATTTCAAAGATCGCCGCTGACACATTTAACCGCCCTGTGACATCCCACTTGAGGCCCAGTTCAAGGTTGGAGTAGGTATCAGGATCCAGTTGGTTTTTGTCACCGTTAATGTTCGCAAACTGCTCGCCGCTGCGGGGCAGGAAGGATTCGCTATAGCTTGCATAGATCGAGACATTCTCTTGGGGTTTGTAGATCAAACCCGCTCGTGGCGAGACTTCACTGTCTTTTCGACTGCGCCTTTCCCCCGCATTTTTCACATTCACTACGGTTATGTCGAATTCATCGAACCGAGCACCCAGCACCATCTTGACGCTTTCTGACAGCGTGACTTCATCCTGCACGTAGACCGACGTGGCTTCCACATCAACGTGGGTGTCATCGTTTAGTTGGCTGGTGAAATCATTGCCGACCGCATCACCTCTGACATTCACTCCATTCCCTCGTGACAGGGCCAGTGGTCGGTTCACAGCAAAGACTTCATTGTCGTCTAAGGTCGTGTCCCAAAAAGCGTTATACCGATCTTGATTGGAGGTGGTGTCAATAAACTCCGCGCCAAACAGCAGCGTATGCTGCAGCGAGCCGGCGGTAAATTGCGCGACGACATTACCGGACAGAACCAAATTTTCTCGCTGCGTCGTGTCCAGATAACCGTCCAGGGTTACCTGATCCGGTGTGGCCGCTTGATCGTAGCCTGAAGCATAAAAATTCTGGTACAGCTTGTCATAATCGCCGTAGAAAGCGCTGAAGTTGCCCTTGATGTCGTCGGAAAATCGGTGCTGCAACATCGCCTTGAGCAAATGCGCCTCTAGCGTGGTGATATTGAGTTGAGGGTCGCCAAACACAATGTCTTCGAACGCTTCAACGGGACGGCCATCAGATCCTGTTGGGATACCACGGTCAATAAATCGCTCGTGATCGAGGTACTCATAGGACAGGTCAACTGTTGTCGCCTCAGACAGCTTGAGCTTGAGCGTCGGGTTCAGGCCCAATCGATCGCCGTCGAAGAAATCCCGATGATTTTCCAGGCTTTCATAGGAGGCATTCACACGAAACGCTGCGGTTTCGCTGACGTCCACGTTGCGATCCACCTGCACGGAAGCGCCTCCAAAGGTGTCGATTGACGCGCCAATTTGGGTGAAGGCTTCGCCCAGAACCCCTTTCTTGGTCACGCGATTTAGTACTCCGCCGGTACCGCCTCGACCAAAGAGCAATGCGTTAGGCCCTTTCAACACTTCCACTTGTTCTACATTGTAAAGTGGACGGTAGTACTGCACATCATCGCGAACCCCATCGACAAAAAAGTCAGCAGTGGATCGAACGCCGCGAAATACCACAGAATCTCGATGCCCTTCGCCCTGCGAGGAGTTCAAACCCGGAACGTAGTTCACAATATCAGTAATGCTGGTATAGCCCCTACTTTCAATCTGTTCACTCGAGATCACCACAACGCTTTGGGGAACATCGATGATGGGTGTGGGGGTCTTTAGCGCATTGAGTTGATCTCGATACAGCACCTGTCCCGTTACAACAACTTCTTCGATGCTGCTGTCATCTGCCAGAGCACCGGCAGAAAGAGAACTGGCCAAGCCAGCTAGAACCAGCGGAAGCGACAATTTTGATCCCACAACAATCTCCTTTAACGAATATGCAAATGATAATTATTATCATTTGCATATTCAAGAGGCTTTTCGATTTTTTTCCTGGCCATCTGAGAAACGTGAGTCCACGTGCCCAATCACTGGGCGCAGGGGAGCTGAATTGAATTATCAAGCGGATGACGATGCCATCGGCTGGGCTATTCACCCTTTTGACGGAGCCGTCGGCAACGAGGCATTGTTTGAAAAACGTTCTGCAACTGAGCACCGGTAAACGCCGACGCCCTACCTCCTTCGGAAAACGTAAGGCAAACCTGTTCGGTAACGGTTAGCCGCGACGGCGAGCTGCCGGGGCTTCTCAGTCTTCCGTTTCGTCAAGGAACAGATCGACATAGTCCACCTTCATACCGATATCGTTTCGCATCAGGGTGATTTGCTCGCGATTGGCATACAGACTTTCTTTTCTTTGACCGATTGTTTGCTTGTCGCTGATCGTAATTTTTCGATTCGCTTTAGACTGCGCCAGCAGATCCATTATGCTTTTTCGGTTGTTATCAACCAACGACGCCAGCTCGCTGACCGACTCGCCATTTTCTTGGGACAACTCTTCGATCATCGCCTCATCCGCCAATAAGGGGTTCAGCACGCCCGAAATCATTTCCCGGTTGGCCTCTAAATTTTCTTCATTGAAGTCCAACATCTCTTGATTCAACTGCATAACTTCGCGATTGGCTTCGATCAATTGGGTGTTGATCGACACCATTTTCTGGTTCAGCAACATGCTTCGTCTGTTCAGTTCTGCACTATGGATCAGCAGATCTAACTCGGAACGATCTTTCGCCTCATCAACGTAGCGGGCTTGTACCTCGGTAGTGCAATCATAGGAATCTAGGATAGTCATGCGACTGTTGAAGATGTCGTCGGTGTTGTGAATGGCGAGCTGTTGATTACCCGCAGAGGCCGCCGCGTAATTGCTCAAGACCATCAGGCGGTTCTCTTCGATGTTGGCTCTCGCCTGAAACAGCATGGCTCGGTTATCCAGGATCTTGGAACTGAGCGAATTGATCGCTTGTTTACGGTCTTCTTTCATCGTCTTCCTTTGTCAAAGCCATTGCTGGCAGGTATCCAGCGTTTTTTCTTCTTGTGGAGGCGTCTACTTTGCGGCGCTTGAAACGCTTGGGTAGCCCCGCACCCGTCAGCTACCCTCAGGCGACGCCTTATTGAACCCTATCGTTGGTTCCCGGTAAACGCCTGCATCACTTGTCATTTCTTCCCCGGGATCTAACCATCGAGTGACCCAGGCGACTTGCGTGCTAGCTTGACGCCACGAGCACGACCAACTGAAACACCAGCTCGACTGCATCATCAACACCCGGTATCAATAATACGGCCAAAGCGGTGCTTGCGATAACGGCGCCTATACGTACATAGATGTTCTGCATCATTCCGTCCCTAAGGTTGTTCTCGGTGCGGCTTCAAACATCCAGACGTCACCCGAATCGATCGCCTCCGGCGATGTACGCGACGAATACTTTTCATTAATCAGGGCGGTCAACGCTTGCAGCCCGTCACCGCTTTGGACGCGCACCAGTTGACGTTCATAACGCACACCGTCAATCCGCATTAGCGCACGGCCATCGCGCTCAGCCTGGGCTGGCCAGCTCTTCCAAAGCTTGCCAACCAAGCTGTTCATATAACCGGACCATACATAGAGCTTGCCATCTACGGAAGCGGTCCATAGGCGTCGTGACTGCACCGGATCAAGCAACTGCAGCTCGATGGTCGGGATTTCATTTGCAAACGCCCAGTCAGGTTCGACACCGCGGTGCAGTTCACCAGAAACTAGGGCACCACCGGAAAACACACGATTCGGTCCGTCGGCGAAACGCTGTTTGATCGCTGCAGTACTAACAGCGGTCACCAATACCAGCAAGATCCAAAAACCAATGACCCCTATTCGTTTTATCACGTTCATCGAGTTTCCTATTTAGGCTTTGTTCATCACATTAAGAGTGGTCATGGCAGCTTCAATCTCTCGCAACCGAGGCTGCATGTCGTCAATAAAATGACCGTGAGTCGGGATATAAAACAGGTCGTGATCCATCCCCCGTAGAGCGATATCAGCACACTGCTCGGGCATGATGAGGCCCAGCTCCGGCTGCGCATCGGCGGGATTCGGTAGCACTGGCGAGATGAGCGCGGTGTATACCGCTCCGGGCATCAGCACATGCAAATCCATGGCTGCAAACTTGGGATCAATGCGCATCCACTCCATCGCGATGAGCAGCGCGTGTTTGGTCGCGCCATAGAACGCCATTTTCGATCGCTTTACGGCACTGGGCAGACTGAGCGAATTTTCAGACGCTGTAACCATTAAGCGCCCGCGCTGGTTGGTATCCGCCAGTCGGCGACTATAGGCTTGCGCGATTTTTAACCCAGCAAACAAATTGACCTCAAACAACCGTG
>JAACDS010000249.1 GCA_009936895.1 Pseudomonadota bacterium | reverse complement strand
CCTCCCGCCACATACCGCGCCTGTCTTCGGCTCAGCTTGCGGAAAACCGTCTGACCGTGGTCACATTGCTGAGAGAAATTCTCAGCACGTTAAAAAATCGCAACTACATGGTTGTGCTGTTCGGTTACTTCTTTTTTATGATCGCCAGTGGCATCTACGACACGTTGAACGTATTCATCAACACCTATTTTTGGGAGCTGCCGCCAGATAAGATTCGTTGGTTGGGTTTAACTGCAGCGCCCTCTGCCATGCTGGGTGCCTTGCTCTCACCGCTGCTGATGAAGCGCTTCGATCGTAAGCCGGTGATGCTGGTCGCCTTGGCCGGTTCGACCGTGTTCGCTCAGTTGGTCGTGAACCTTCGTCTGCTAGGGCTGTTGCCCGAGAATCATGACCCCATGTTGATGCCCTATTTGTTGGCAAACGCGGCGGGATTCACCTTTTCGCTAGGGCTTGGCACCGTCGCGGTGCTGTCCATGCTCGGCGATATCATTGACGAAAATGAGTTGGTAACCGGCGAGCGCCAAGAAGGTTTGTTTTACTCAGCCCGAGCGTTTTTCGCCAAGGCGTCCTATTCCTTCGGTCATTTCTTCGCAGGGATCATGCTCGAGTATTTCATTGAACTGCCTTTCAAGGCCGTACCCGGTGCATTGGAGGCCGATGTCTTGACCCGCCTTGGCCTGACTGCGGGGCCCATGATGGGGGCATCCGCGCTGATCGCCTTGGTGATTTACAGCCGCTACAACCTAACCCGGGATCGGCATAAAGAAATTATGGACACCTTGGCGTCGAGGTCCTCAAGCGCCAGTGGGCCAGCGTCAATCGAGTCCGACATCAGTTGATCGGATCCATTGCCGGTGGAAACCATTCGCAGGCGACCACCTCAGGCTGGCCCTCGTAGACTCGCATGCCCAACAAGTAGGGCCCAGCGGGGACGGGTAGCCAGTTTTCCCGCACGTCTGGCGGTTCGGCGCTTAAGTAGAGGGTCAAGCTGCCATCGTCGGCGTAGACCAGTCCGGGAGTCCGATCGCTGATCGACCAGCGATCGATCGCGTTGGCGACCAGATACATGTCAGTCCCGTAGGCGGTAAGAGACCAAAACGCATCGCAGGGTGGCATGTGGTCCGCAGCAAGCCGCAGCTGCAGGGGCCGAGTACCGTCGAGGCCACTGCCTTGGGAGTCGCTTTGTGCGATATAGGATCGGTTTTCGACGGCTTGATGGCCGCCAAGACCAAATTTTGCGCCGGCTGCGCGTTTCACAATGTCATCGCCAAACCCGTAGGCGTCCCTGCCCGTATTCCAGCCATTCTGACTGACCGTACCCTGTAAATTGCGTGCCATGATCCGTTTCTCGCCCTCGGCTATGCCGGCGACAAGCGTTTCCTCAGACACACTGGACGGATCATCCAGAATCGCCTGCGCCGGGGGCGAGAGCTTCGGGTGCCAAGGGGGTGGTGGGTCTATGGCCACATAGGTCTGTAGCTCAGAGAATACGTCGGCTCCCGACTTCGCAATGGCCGTGGCTCTGCCCGCCCGTTCGGTACGCACGATAGGATGGGACGCGGGAGCGGTCACACAGATGCGATGTTGCAGTGCGCGTGCGGTGACAATGTCATCGGGGGATTCAACTAACACGCGGAAAATAACCCAGGCGGTAGGGGTGCCTAATGTGACCACCTGACTGTCGTCATTTGCTGGTGGCGTATCCGGGTCAAGGGTTAGGGTAACGCGTGTGCCCTCAACCCCGTGATGGCGACGACACACGTAGGCAACGTGGGTGTAGCCATCGAGCACCATCACGTTCCAGTAGCGATCGGGATGATCCATGGGTGGCACGTCAATGACAAGGTCCCCATGTCTCAAGTCATACCATCCTGAGGAATAGAGCGTATCGTTGTTCGGAACCACGATGGCTCTGTCGTCGGGGGTGGCCAAGTTGTCGATGTGGTTAATGCGACCGCTATCGTGCTTTGAGCACAGGACCAGCCGGGTACGGTGAACACTGATGAGTGGGAAGCCCCAAACATAGGCCTCGGCAGCCGCCGACATGGAAACAGAAGGTGCAGAATCGGTCATGGGTAGCGAAACCTTATGGCGCCGGCAGGGAGGCCGGCGCGTTTGCGAACGATGGTTGCGGACTAGCTAGCCGGCATAAAGAGCTTTCAGGTG
>JAACDS010000248.1 GCA_009936895.1 Pseudomonadota bacterium | reverse complement strand
TGGGCCAATGATGGGGCACAGGTCGGTATCTACGAGACACTCGCACTACCGACGGGGAGTTTGTCGCTGTTGATTGAGAAAGATTTTGAGTGTCTGGAGCCCAGAGGTGGCGAGAACCAGAGCAACCGGTTTGCCAACCCCAAAGCCCTGATGTAACGAATCCATTGAACGGCGTTGGCCCAGCGCCGCGCTAGACTGATAGAGGAGTCTCGCGAATGACTAGCGTACCGCAAGAATTCGACCCCAGTTTCATCGCCCAACAATCGTCGCCAGACCGGCAAATCTATCGCGACGAGACTCGTTCCAAGGAACCCATGGCGTCGCTGTTGGCAAACAACCCTGAGATTTACTTTGTGCCACCCCAGCGCAAAAGTGAGTGGGGCAGCTGGGAATTCAAGCCGGGCTCTTATTACGACACGGCGATTGGATCCAAGCATGCTTATTGGCGTGATCAGGATCTGCCCCAGCCGAGCAAAGACATTGATCGGCTGCGTAACGACCTGCTCCGCTGGGGATACTGCAAAGTCGAAGACGCCCTCTCGGCAGATCAGATCAAGATCATGCGCCAGCGGGTGCTAGCCCAGGCGGAAGGCGAGCGCCTAGCGGGTATTGCCCAGCGCACGCCCAGCGGTCAGAACATCAATTGCTGTGTGAACAAGGGCCGGTGTTTCGAGTTGTTTGTAGAGCAACATCCCGAGATTGCTCAGGGCGGTGCGCTGGTTGAGCAATTGGTGACCGAAGCACTTGGTCCCGGCTGGATCTGCACATCGCTGATTGCTGCGATATCTCTTGAAGGAGGGGTGCCTCAGGCGCTGCATCAGGATCAAGGAAATGCGCTGGATTCCCGCAGCCCGATGACGGTCAACGTCCTGACCCCGATTACTGATGTTGATGAAACCAACGGGGGAACTCTGGTTATACCCGGCAGTCACCGAGTGCTCTCGGATGCGGTGCGTGAAGGCAAGCCAGTTGGCAAGTTGCCGCCAGCGATCAATTTGGATGCAGCAGCCGGAACCATGGTAATTACCGATGGCAGATTGCTCCACGGCACGGGCATCAATCACACGGACAAGCCGAGAATCGTCATGCTCAACGGGATGCAAACACCTTGGATGCGTCAGCAGGAAAACTGGATGTTATCGGTTCGACCCGAGGTGCTGAAGCGTGCCAGTGCTAAGTTACTGCACCGCATGGGTTATCAGGCGACCACGGGTACCCAAACGAATGAGGGGCATGGGTTTGGTGCTCAGGGCATGCCGGATGAAGCGGCCGGGGCTCTGGTGGATTTCCGTTTGGCTGCAGACCGCGGGCACTACTACCGGGTAGGTGAGTTGAGTGCTGATTCTGGCCCGGATGAGCTGAACGCGCCGTACACGCTGCGAGACGTTGTCAGCAAGGCTCGGTCAGGGGGAGTGAGTGCACCTGTGGGTATTGGCAGTGAAGGCCTTGTTACCGGACGGTCGAAGACGAGGGATTAGGCAATGCTCAGCGGTCGGCGTTGTCGGTAGGAGATCGCTTGTCTAGGAATCCGCAGCGTTGGGCGCCTGTCCGTTCAAATGGCGTTCGCCGAAGACTTTCATGGCTTGTAGCACCGGTCGAAGATCTTCAGCGCGGCTGGTAGGGACATATTCGTATCGCACGGGCCTGCTGTGATATTTCTTTTTTTTCAGTAACCCAACGGCCACCAGCTTTTTCAGTCGATCGGATAATAAGTTGGTCGGGATGCGCTCAGAACACGTCGAAAAGTCGGCGAAGGTTCTGCAATTGAAAATCAGAACGTCGCGCATAATCACCAAAGTCCACTTGTCCCCCATCAGATCCAAGGATCGGGAGACAGGACAAAGCGATCTGTAATCGAGTGTTTGGTGAGTTGGATCAGCTTGCATAGGCCCTTCCTGAGCGACGCCACGCGCCTAGTTTAAGCGCACACGCCAAAATTGCACCATAAACCACCATGGACCCTGCGATGGAGTAAAACACGCCGTCGAGTGACGCATGTAGCGTCAGGTTTTGAATCGAAAAATCACTGATGGAGTCGGTGAGTAGCAGCGCGCCGCCGACGGCAATAACCGAGCGTATGCTCAAGGCAATCACAGGCCACTGCATGGCCCCCGCGCCCTGAGAGCCGAAGTACAGTACGAGACCGAGTCCGTGGAGGGCAAACCAAGGCCCAACAATTTGTATGTAGCTTGTTGCTGCTGCCTGAACCTGCGGATCTCCGCTGAACAGCGGAATCCACGCATTTGGGAACGCTGCCAAAACCAACCCGATGGTCCCGGCCAATAGCGCGGCGGCCAGTCCGCCAACCCAACCTATTTTTTCGGCGCGGTCGATGTCGCCCGCGCCAACGCTGATACCGACCAGTGACGTCATTGATGCGCCGATGCCAAACACCAAGGGAATCAACAAGAACTCAATGCGCGAACCGATGCCGTAGCCCGCCAGTGCTTGTTCGCCAAAGCGACCGACAATGGCAGTGATTAAGATGACGGTCAGCAC
>JAACDS010000247.1 GCA_009936895.1 Pseudomonadota bacterium | reverse complement strand
CGGAGCACACCGCCGCCTGACTCGCTGATTGGGTCAGCGCCACCTCTGTCGCCTGGAGCTGGCCGCTAACGACCAGACCCAACAACAGCAAGGTTGCGTGACGGTAGCGCATCGATCAGGCCCGCAGGCTTTGATCCTTTAGCGGAAGCTGACGAATCCGCTTGCCCGTCGCGGCAAAAATCGCGTTCAGGACAGCAGGTGCCGCAACCCCAATGGTGGGTTCGCCAACCCCGCCGAAGAAACCGCCGGATGGCATGATGATGACTTCCACCTTCGGCATCGCCGCAATTTTCATCGACGGGTAGGTATGGAAGTTATCTTCTTGGAACTCACCGTTGGCTAAGGTGCTTTCGCTATAAAGCGCGCCGGACAATCCGTACACAAAGGAGCCCTGAACTTGAGCTTCGATCTGCTGGGGATTAACTGCCGTGCCGCAATCGGTTGCGGCGACAATGCGATCCATGGACAGCTTACCGTCGTCGTCAACACTCACCTCAGCACATGCGGCCACGTAGCTGCCGAAAGAGTGCAAAAATGCGAGCCCGCGAGCCTTGCCATCATTACTGCCCCAGCCACCCTGCTCCGCAGCAGCCTTGAGCACGGCAGCACTTTTTGGATGGTTCTTCATCAGCGCCAATCGAAACTCCAAGGCGTCGCGACCCGCAGCATGCGCCATTTCTTCGAGAAAGCACTCCAGATAGATGGTGTTTTGGTTCACGTTTACACCGCGCCAAAATCCAGGACGGATGGGAGGATTACGCATGGCGTGATCCACCAACACGTTGGGAATATCGTAGCAAATGGAGTGATCGTCCATGCTGGGATTCAGGCCTTCCTTAATCACACCCTGAAACTGTAGGTAGTCGGCACCTTCCACCAAGGCGTGAGGCATCAGACCAGCAAGAATCGACTGCCCGGAGATGCGCATATGCAAACCCGTCAAATTGCCCTCGGCGTCCAAGGACCCGCGCATTTTGGCCATGGTCGTGGGATGAAAGAAACCATGCTTTTGATCTTCTTCACGCGACCATTGAAGCTTGATAGGCGTACCAGGAAATACCTTCGCAATTTCCACCACCTGGTGCACATAATCGCCTGCTCCGCGACGCCCGAAGCCACCACCCAAAATGGTTTTGTACACTTCGCATTGGGTCAGCGGCAGACCTGACGCTTCCGAAGCCGCAGCCAAGGCTGCCTCACCATTCTGAGTTGGGCACCACACCTCACAACGATCCTTAGTGAACACGGCCGTCGCGTTCATGGGTTCCATGGGTGCGTGGTTCTGAGATGGCACCTTATACGTCGCCTCCACTTGGGTCGCAGACGCGCCAAAGGCAGCTTCCACATCACCACCCCAATTCCCTACATAGGCATCATCAGCAACCAGGCCGTCTTCCAGCAGAGCAGTGACCGCCGCATCATCAAAATTAGCATTGGGGCCTCGGTCCCATTCGATGGGCAACTGTTTCAACGCCGAGTGTGCTTGCCACCAGGTGTCCGCTACCACGGCAACGCCGTTGGTACCCTGACTGGTGACGACGGCAACCGCACCCTTGACTCCCGGCATCTTGCGAATCGCGCTTTCATCGAAGCTAACAAGCTTCCCGCCCATCACTGGACAATCCATGATGCTCGCGCAGAGCATGTTAGGCAGACTGATATCTGCACCGTAAATCAACTTGCCAGTCAGCTTGTCAGCGGTATCCAGCCGCTTCAATGGCTTGCCCGCCACACGCCAATCAGCAGGATCGCGCAGGGTTACTTGCGTTGGCACCGGCACAGAGGCGGCTGCCTCCGCCACCTTGCCGTATGTGGTCGTTCGTCCTGACGATGCATGCGAGATTATACTCTCGGCGGCAGTACATTCGGCCGCTGGGACATTCCACGCATCCGCCGCTGCTTGAACCAACATCAGTTTCGCTGCGGCACCGCCCTCGCGCACGTATTGGTGACTGCCGCGAAGCCCGCGACTGCCGCCAGTTGAGAAATCGCCCCACACGCGCTCTCGCGCCACGTTTTGTCCCGGGGTAGGGAACTCATAGGTGACCTTGTTCCAATCACAATCCAACTCTTCGGCGACCAGTTGAGCCAATCCGGTGAGAGTACCCTGCCCCATCTCGGAGCGAGCAATGCGAATCGTGACCGTCTCATCAGAAGCGATATGTACCCACGCATTCACCTCGTCATAGGCGCTAGCCGAGGCAACCGTCGGGCGTGTCGTCATGCCTAGGGCCAGTCCAGCGCCTAGTGTTGACGTGGTAACCAAAAATCCGCGTCGAGACACCGTCATTGCTTTGTTCATTGACTCGCTCATGCCGTTTCTCCCTTGCTCTTCTTCGCCACTTCTTTGGCCAAGTGCACGCCTTCACGCACGCGCTGAAACGTGCCGCAGCGGCAAATATTGGTGATCTGGCTGTCGATCTGCGCATCATCCGCATCGGGTGAGGCATTCAGCATGCCGGATACCGCCATGATCATGCCGGGCTGACAGTAGCCGCATTGGGGCACATCCAGTTCGGCCCATGCCTGTTGTACCGGGTGAGAACCGTCTGCCGACAAGCCCTCGATGGTTGTAACCTTGGTCGTTACACTCACTGCGGCCAAGGGCATGACGCAGCTACGCACGGCGACCCCGTCTAGGTGCACAGTGCAAGAACCGCATTGGGCGATACCGCAGCCATACTTTGTACCGGTAAGCCCCAAATGCTCGCGCAACACCCACAATAGCGGCGTGCTGTCCTGCGCATCAACCTTTACCGGCTGACCGTTAACATTCAACGTCTTCATCTTCGATCTCCCTTGGTCTAAGTACCCAAAACCGTTTCGCAAATCATACTAGAAGCTAGCTGAGGACAAGTCGATACTGCTACCTCCGCGCTTATTTAAAGTTAGCACGAAAGTGTTGCTGATTTGTTTCCGACCCAGGCCCTAGACGTGGGCTGTGGAGACCAAAAACGCTTTCTGACACTATGCTTTTGCGGAGGAAATCCTAATAGGAGGAATTCCAGTAACGAGGAGCGTTCAATGACGACAGTCATAAAGCCATTTGTGCCGGAAGTAGAGTTGACCACCGGTCAACCTGAACCAATCGCAGCCAACGCAGGCAGAGCCTATCCCCGTCTTGACGGCGACGGCGACGCTGGCACCGCAGCGGCCATCAGCGACGCGCTGAAGCAGATCGCCAGCGGCGAAGGACAGGCGGTCACCGATTTCATCGAGAACGCCGCACCGGGGCCGATAGAGACACCTTGGGGAACCGGCTTCCGGCGCTACGCCGAGTGCCAAGCACATATTGAATCCAGCGGTATGCAGGCGCCCGAGGGCGGCCTTGCTCTGCCTTTGCACTATACGGTCTTTGATGCTCCTTCCTATTCCGTGGTGCCGTCTAATACAATTTGGAAGGACCCGACGCGCCGGGCAGACGCAGCCAAACTCGCCAAAGACGAACGCGACAACGCTAGGCGCAGCCTCTACTTCCCGCAAGTCATGCGCGACGCGCGACGCATCTCACAATACTATCCCGGACTGTCACCGAACTCCCCCGAATGCATGGACAAACTGGGCTTGTCATTGGCCGCTTGCGAATCCCAGTGCCAGAACTTCTACGACTCTGACGAAGTTCGCTCAGTGTTCTATGCCGAAATGGAGCAGTTATTGCTGGCGTTTTTCCCTGATGCCAGCGACGCCCTCGTCTTCAATCACGACATCTTTGACAAAGATTACGAAGGCGATCGTACCGAAGATCAAGATGCCAAAAACCCAGGCGTCAACGCCAACTACGCCAACTTGGTGCACAACGATTTGAATGACAACAGTGGTCGGGTTAGATGCCGGGAACTGCTGACGCGAAACCTTCGAAACTTTGGTCGCGAACAGCATTACACAGAGGCTCAGGCAGACGAAAAAATGTCCCGTCGTTTCATGTCAATCAATTTGGCCAAGCCCATGGAGACCGTTGAGCAAAACCCATTCGTGCTCTGCGCCTGGCCCTCCTTCGCCGATCAGCCCTACATCAACAACTATCGGGTCTATGACGACCGCGTCGGTGAAACCACTCGCTTCACCTATCGCCCGACCCACGAATGGTATTGGCTGCCTCATCAGCAGCCCCATGAAGTGTCAATGCTCAAGTGCTATGACTCTGTTACAGACGGCTCGGTTTCTCGCTGGTCTTTCCATTCCGCATGCATTGATCATACCGCGCCAGCGGACGCGCGCTGCCGGAAAAATGTCGTCGTGCGAGCTTTCGTATTTTTCTAGAACCCCACATCAACAATAAAAGAGCAAACGCGCATGGCGATACCAACCATTCTTGATACCGACATCGGTCACGACGTGGATGACGTATGGGCCCTCGCTTTCTTGCTTCGCTGCCCAGAACTGGACGTCAAACTCATCACCACCAGCACGGGCGATACCGTTTACCGCGCCCGTCTGGTGGCCAAAATTCTGGAACTGATGGACTGCACCCACATCCCCATCGGCATCGGTATTCCTTTGGATGACAACCCCCATACCCACGACGGATGGCTGGGAGACTATGATCTCGACCAGTATTCGGGCACCGTGCTACCGGACGGTGTAGGCGCACTCTGCGACACCATCATGCGGGCGGACGATACGGTGTCGCTGATTTGCATTGGTCCGGTGCCCAACATCGCCGCAGCGCTCGCGAGGCAGCCAGAGATTACCGAGAAAGCTAAGTTCATTGGCATGCACGGCAGCATACGCCGCGGCTATCTCGACGCGCCCAAACCCATGCGAGAATT
>JAACDS010000246.1 GCA_009936895.1 Pseudomonadota bacterium | reverse complement strand
GACTGATAAGCACTAGGATGCGCTAGAGGTGCAGTACCCCTCGCCCCACCATTTGACCTGCCAAAATGCGATCAATCGCACCGGAAAGCGTGTCCAAAGTCAGCACTTCTTCCAGATCCGACAAGTCCATATGCCAGTCCGTCGCCAGTCGCTGCCAAATCGCGGCTTTTTGGTCGATAGGCAGCTGTACGGAGTCGATTCCCAGCAGGTTCACATGACGCAAAATAAACGGCAGTACAGAAGCGCCAAAGGTGGGTGCCGCGACTAACCCGCAGGCTGCTAAGCTGCATCCGTAGCGCAGGCTTTTGACGCCATTGAACAGAATATCCCCGCCCACTGTGTCCACAACACCACCCCAAGTTTCCGCGAGCATGGGCTTATCGGCCCCAGCGGCTGCTTCTTCACGACTGATGACATTGCTCGCGCCCAAGGACTTAAGCCAATCAGTTTTTTCCGCCTTGCCGGTGACCGCCGTCACCTCATAACCCAGCTGAGCCAACAATTTGACCGCAACAGAGCCTACGCCACCGGTTGCGCCGGTGACCAGCACTGGGCCGGACGCAGGCGTCATGCCTGATTGCTCGAGCTTCTGAACGCATTCCGCCGCAGTAAACCCTGCGGTACCAATGATCATGCTGGAATGCAGGGTCAATCCGCTTGGACACTTGACCGCCCAGTTTGCGGGAATGCGTATGCGTTCGGCATAGCCACCAGAGGTTCCCATGCCAAGATCAAACCCAATGGCTATAACCTCATCGCCGACAACAAAATCACCGTGGCTGGATTCCAGCACAACCCCCGCCGCATCAATACCCGGGGTGTGGGGGAAGTTGCGGGTCACGCCAGGATTGCCTGTCGCTGACAGACCGTCCTTGAAATTCAACGAGGAGAATTTCACCTCAATCAGCAGTTCGCCCGCTGGCAGTTCGCTTTCTTCACGACTCACGATGCTGCGGCTGAAACCGGCCTCGCCTTTTTCTACTCGAAACGCTTTAACACTCATGATCTCTCCTACTTTCTAACAAATTCCAACATATGGCTTACACGGTCTAAGGCGCCATTGGCTTTATCAAGCAACCGATCCAAGGGCTTTTTCACCTCTACCCAAGCGACGCTGTAGACATCGCGCTCTTGGCATTGATCGCTCACGTATTCATCGCTGGTAGCCAAGGCGTCTACCAAGCGCAAATCCAGCGCCCGAGAGCCATACCACGCTTCACCGGTCGCCACGGCCTCGATGTCGAGCTCCGGCCGGTTGTCCACAACAAATTCCTGGAACAAGGTGTGTACCTCTTCCAACTCTTCACGAAACTTTTCTCGGCCTTCTTCGGTGTTTTCGCCGAGCAAGGTTAGCGTTCGCTTGTACTTGCCCGCAGTCAGCACCTCTACGTCTACATCGTTTTTCTTCAACAAGCGATGCACATTAGGCACCTGGGCGACGACACCAATGCTGCCGATTACAGCAAAGGGGGCAGCAACGATTTTATTCGCCACCGCGGCCATCAAGTATCCGCCACTCGCTGCTACGCGATCCACCAGAGCCGTCAGAGGAATGCCCTTGGACCGTATACGCATCATTTGAGAAGCCGCCAAACCGTAGCTGTGCACCATGCCTCCGGGGCTTTCGATGCAAACCACCACTTCATCTTGCGGTTGGGCCATGGTCAGCACCGCGGTCACTTCAATGCGCAGGTGCTCAACCGCCGACGCGGCCACATCGCCGTCAAAGTGAATGACGAAGGTTCGAGGCTTGCTGCCATCGGCTATCGACACGGATCCTGGGCCAGCCGAGCTGGCCTCGGACGCCGCGCCGGTATTGAGTTGATCCGCCGCTTTGGCGGGTTCTTTTTGAGTCTGTTTTTTCCCGTCTCGTTTGGCCGCTTTCTTTTGCTCTGCTTTTTCCGCCTTCAGTTCGGATTTGTGCTGTTTCTTGGCCTGATCTGCTGTCAGCAGATGACTTTCCATCGAAAAGCGCAGGTCGCGAATTTGCTCATTGAGCTTTTGAACCTGCAGGTGCCCTTGACCAGCGGATTGGCCCCGGCTGCCCAATGAGGCCAAAAAAGACGCCACCACAATAAAACCGATCACAAGTGTGACGACCTGGCCTAAAAACATCAGGTATTCGTACAAAAAAGTCATTCGGTTTCAGCCTTATCAGAGGGGACGCTACTTTAGCGACAGGTCACGGTTATCGTCCAGAGCTGATACAGCCAGATAAGCCGCCTAGGTCATTCGGGAGAATCGCCTTGAATACTGCCTATGAGCTTTGCTAGTTTCTCCGCCGCGATCAGGTACTGCCGTGTGTCTGATGCAGTTTAACTCGGAGACGTCGGTGCGCGATTTTTTGCTGGAAAATTTTTTAGACACCGCTGCGGCCGCGCTGGAAACAGATATCGAACTGCGTTTCCCCAACGAAAGCGTTTTCATCGACATTCGCAACGGTAACCTCACCTTTCCCGATATTGAGGAAGCGGAACTCGTCTTATATTTTGATTCACCGGAGCAGGCCCAGCGCCTGTTCGCAGGGCAAGAGGATCTGGTCGCGGCCTTTATGCGGGGACATATACGCTCGAACGGCCATCTCATCTGGGTATTTCAAACTTTCGCCGCCTTCAGCAAACACGCCGCGCCGGCCTAGCATCTTCGCTAGAGCTGTCCCAGAAACTCCTCAATCAACCAGCCCGAAATCGCCGTTTTCGGTGGCGTCTGGGGCATGCTGTCCTTCGTAAACCACTGAGCATCGGCAATCTCCTCCGGCTGACAAACAATGTCGCCACCGGCGTATTCCGCGTGAAAGCCCAGCATCAACGAATTCGGAAACGGCCAGCTTTGGGAACCAAAATACTTCAGGTTTTGCACTTTTAAGCCCACTTCCTCGAACACCTCTCGATGCACGGTCTGCTCAATGGACTCACCGGGCTCAACGAACCCCGCCAGCGTGCTGTACATCTTGGCCGGCCAGTTGGCGTTTCGCGCCAACAGCATTTCTTCGCCCTTGGTGACCAGCACGATGATGCTCGGAGACAACCGAGGGTAGTTGATGAGGCGGCAGCTCTCGCAACTCATGGCGCGCTCCTGGCTGTGAAGCTCCATGGGCGTTCCACAGCGCCCGCAGAATTGGTGTGTGTCATACCAGTCGATTACCTGCTGGGCGCGGCCCGCAAGATAAAACAGCGACTGCGACGTTCGACCCAACAATCCGCGCAACGGCATCAGTGCATATCCTTCGGGCACTGAGCCAGCGGCACGCAGCGCAAAACATGGCACGCTACCGTGGTGACCTAGAAAATGTTTGCTTTTGGCCTCTACGTCAAACCATCGAAAATCGTCTGCGGTGATGGGCTCAGGTACGCCCTGCACGGTTTTGCAAACCAACTCTCCCCGAATAAAGACGAAATACCAAGCATCACCGCTGTCCGCGCCGTCTGGCATGATGTGATTTGCTACAAACTCGTCCTGATCTTTGGGCCACATGGGTAACGTACCTTTCTTTAATTTCGTTCGATGAGTGTTCAAGTGATTTTTTAATAGCCACAGAGCATAGCGACCCAAAAGCAATTACGCACGAGATCATACGTTTTCCGATTCAAGTCCCTTGCTCCGCTTACCCCGAGCATGCTATCTTCACCCATTGGATGACGCATGGATTGTTCCATTGATCGGTTCGAGCGTTTAACAAGAAGGAAATATTCCCGTTCATCAAAGACACATCAAGGATTTTCAATGCAAACAACGATGAATGCGTTCACCCAGAATTTTTTGGGGCATGCACCGGATTGGTATAAACAAACGATTGTTGGATTTCTGCTTCTCAACCCTATCCTGCTATACGTAGCGGGACCGTACATCACAGGTTGGGTACTGGTACTGGAGTTTATTTTTACTCTGGCAATGGCGTTGAAGTGCTATCCGCTTCAGCCAGGCGGGCTGCTCGCCATTGAGGGAGTGGTTATGGGTATGACCTCCCCAGATACGGTTTATCACGAGGTTGTCGCTGCATTTCCCGTCATCTTGCTGCTCGTCTTCATGGTCGCTGGCATTTACTTCATGAAGGAACTGCTGCTATTTACCTTCACCAAGGTGCTGCTTTCCATTCGCTCGAAGACCCTGATCTCCTTCCTGTTTTGATTTATTTCTGCATTTCTATCTGCGTTTCTCGATGCCTTAACGGTGACTGCCGTGGTGATCAGTGTCGCCGTCGGTTTCTACACTGTGTACAAAAACGTAGCAGACCAACAAACCGGTGCTGAGGATCCTGACTTCGAAAAGTTTCGCGCATTCTTGCGTAATCTTTTAATGCATGCCGCGGTGGGTACCGCCTTGGGTGGCGTCTGCACGACGGTGGGCGAGCCACAGAATCTTCTGATCGCGAGCTATACTGGGTGGAATTTTGTCGAGTTTTTTCTGCGTATGGCTCCAGTGACCATGCCAGTACTTGTGGTTGGACTCATCACCTGCATCCTGCTTGAAAAAACCAAAATATTCGGCTACGGGGCTCTGATGCCGGAGCGTGTCAGAGACATCCTCGTGGAATACGATGAAGCAGAAGCGGCGAAACGCACTGATCTCGACGTCGCGCGGTTGGTCATCCAGGGTGTTTCAGCCGTCATTTTGATCCTAGCCCTAGGCTTTCATGTAGCCGAAGTCGGACTCATTGGCTTAACCATTATCGTACTGCAAACCGCATTCAACGGTGTGATTCAAGAACACGATTTGGGCAAGGCCTTTGAAGAAGCCCTACCCTTTACCGCTCTTCTCGTTGTCTTCTTTGGCATCGTTGGCGTAATCCACGATCAACACTTGTTCTCTCCTGTGATCGCCTACGTGCTCTCGCTCCCCGAGGAAGCTCAGCCCGGCATGTTCTACATCGCCAACGGCCTCCTGTCAGCAATCAGCGACAACGTGTTCGTTGCGACGGTGTACATTGGCGAGGTCAAGCAAGCCTTCACCAATGGCGTGATTACACGCGACCAGTTCGATGCTTTGGCAGTGGCGATCAACACCGGTACCAACATACCAAGTGTGGCCACGCCGAACGGTCAGGCTGCGTTCTTATTCCTGCTAACGTCGTCCATCGCACCACTGATCAACCTCAGCTACATGCGCATGGTAACGATGGCACTCCCCTACACGATCACTATGGGAATCACGGGTTACATCGCGGTGATCTATATGATTTGACGACTTTAGGTCGCCAAAAGCAGAAGCGCTGTTGATCCGAACGGGTTACAGCGCTTTTTTTTGCGTCTGATTCAGCGTCGCCAAAGCGTCTGCCCGTCGCTGTGTTTGTCCATCAGCTCAAGCATGGCCTCGTGAGCGGCCAGTTCTTCGGGCTTCGCCTGCACGACCCGCAATTGCTCGATGTCTAAACGAACCGCCTGCTGGTTGGATTCCGACTGACTTTTTTGCTCTTGATCTGCGCCATTCGAAAACATCTGGTCCTGCCCACCGGTCATCAACAGATAGACATCCGCCAAAATTTCGGCGTCCAGCAGCGCGCCGTGGAGTTCTCGCTGGGAGTTGTCCACCATGTAGCGTCGGCACAGCGCATCAAGGCTGTTTTTCTGGCCCGGATGCTTGCGCCGCGCAAGAACTAGGGAATCGGTGATGTCGCAAAAGGTGTCCACACGTTCGGGGGCGTCGGCTGCCTTGGCAGCCAGCCACTCGACTTCTGCATTTAAAAAGGCGATATCGAAAGGCGCATTGTGAATAACCAATTCAGCGCCTCGAAGAAACGTTTCGAGTTCGGGCCACACATCCGCAAAACGGGGTTTATCTGCCAAAAAAGCCTCTGTGATTCCATGCACTTCCTTTGCACCGTCATCAATGGCTCGATCGGGGTTCATGTATTTGTGGAACGTCCGACCGGTGAGCCGGCGGTTCACAACCTCAACGGCCCCAATTTCAATGATTCGATGACCATTGAGGACCTCAAGACCCGTGGTTTCTGTATCCAGTACAACCTGTCTCATCGGGCTGCCTGCATGGCGTCGATAGCCACATTGGCCGCTTCGTCCACAAGTTCGTTTTCGCGATGTCCGCTGTGGCCCTTAACCCAGTGCCACTCAACATCGTGATCGGCCACCGCCGCGTCCAAACGCTGCCAGAGCTCCTGGTTTTTTACCGGTTGGCGTTGGGAGGTTTTCCAGCCATTACGCTTCCAGCCATGAATCCACTGAGTAATGCCCTGACGGACGTATTGGGAGTCTGTGGTCAAACTGACCGTCGAACGGGCCGAGAGTTGCTCCAGACCTTGGATTGCCGCCATGAGTTCCATCTGATTATTTGTCGTCTGCGGCTCCGCGCCGGCGTACATCTGCTCCACTCCGTCTCGCCGCACTAAGGCCGCCCAACCGCCAGGCCCCGGATTGCCCCGGCATGCGCCGTCGGTGAATACTTCTATCGTCAAGGTGTTGCTCCGGTTAGTGCTTTATGCGTTTCAGAATTTGTATATGGTTCGAGCCGTTGGCGCGAGCACCAGCTTACCTCGGCCCGGTGTGGCTTTCACGACGCCGCGGCCGATCAACGTCCCGCTCTGCCGAGTCTTGCAGGCGGAAAAAATCACGATCCCGCCAATCGGCAGTCGTGTAATTGCCGTAACAAGCAACCGCTGCGCGTTGGCAAGCATCGACCCGAGCAGCCCCAAGGCCCGTGCAGGCTTCGTGGTGCCTGTCAGTGATGTGATCGGAGGCCATTGAGCCATGCGCTGGCCCAACCGGGTAAGCAAGGGTGCGATAAGCGGCGCGGTAATCGAGCGATATTCAGGTTTTCGCACCTGTTGGAGATTCAGCAAGGCGAGCCAATCCAATAATCGCGTCGGGCTAACAAACCGCTGGTCCGACAATGGGTTGGCGCTTGTTCGAGCCGTCCACGCGCGAAGCCCCGTAAGACTGACCGGATTGAACGCACAAATAATCAACCGTCCTCCAGGCTTCAGCACCCGTTCCACCTCTCTGATGCAAGCTCGAGCATCTGGAACGCTCTCAAGCGCATGATGCAGCACTACGCCGTCAAGGGATGCATTCGCAAAAGGCAGGCTGTCACTGCATACCTGCAGCCGAAGAAGGTCTCGTACCTCGACAACTTGGTTGGGGTTGGTTCGACAAAAGGCGTGCATCGGCAGGCGGACCATGCATTGGCCCAAACTCTGCGACATCCTCGTTTGTTCACCGATCCAAAGAACGGAGTCGCCGTGAAGCCCCCTCACCAACGGGTGCAGCAGAGACGATTCTTGTTCGCTCCCGCGCTGACCAAGGCTACTCTGCCACAAGGTGCTCTGGCCACTGTCGCTGGGATTCGCTGCGCTCATACCCTTTACCCGATAACGCCGGAACCTGATACTATCGCCGGCTTCACAATTGCTATGTTCCTTAGGCTACATCAACATCAAGTTCCTTAGCTACACCTTTGCCGATCAGTTGGTCTTTCGCGGTGCGATCCTTGCGTCAATCGCCTTCATTGGCGGCTGCGCTGCAGTGGGCGATACCCCCGCAACAGCAATTCCATCGACCGCAAATGAGCTTGAGATTGCGGTCGTTCAGAACGTCGAAGACGCCTCATTGCTCCCTGCCATGACGAAGGATGTTAAGGCCAGTGCAGACAATACCCCGCAACTCGATGAGGTGGAGAGAGCCAACAAGACCGAAGCAAGAGAGCCAGAGATCATCTTTGACACCAGTCTTTGGACGGTCATGCGCCCGCTCATGACTCTGGATCATCAAACCGATGAAAAACGGGTAGGCCAACAGCTCCGCTGGCTGCAAAAACACCCAGAATATTGGGAGCGATTAGCCCCACGCATGCAGCGCTATCTGCCCTACATTTTGCATGAGGTGTCTGTAAGAAACCTACCGGCAGAATTGGCCTTGCTGCCGGTTATCGAGAGCGCCCTGGATCCCTACGCGTTTTCACCTTATGGCGCTAGCGGCCTGTGGCAATTCATGCGACCAACGGCAAAGCAATACGGCCTGCAAATGAACCGCCACTACGACGGACGCCGTGATGTCATCGCATCAACGCAAGCAGCCCTGGACTTTCTGGAGGATTTGCATCGACGCTTTGATGATTGGTCTCTGGCGTTGGCCGCATACAACTCCGGTGGCGGAACCGTCTCTAAAGCCGTCAGAAAAGGAAGAACCCGAGACTTTTTCGCCCTGCGACTGCCCAGAGAAACGAAAGCCTATGTCCCCCGCTTACTGGCAATTTCCGCCATCGTCGCAGACCCGGAAGCATTCGGTATCGAGTTACCCGCCATTGAGAATATCGATCCGCTTAGAGAGGTTGCGCTGCCTTCACCCTACGACGTCGCCGTTGTGGCAAATGTCTTGAGCATCGAGGTGTCGGAGATCTACGAATACAATCCCGCGCTGCGT
>JAACDS010000245.1 GCA_009936895.1 Pseudomonadota bacterium | reverse complement strand
TTCAATACCAATGGCTGGCAGCAATATGGTTTGTCCGGTGACAACATCGATGTGTTCGGCTACATGTTTCCGCGCAAGCTCGACCCGGCGCAAGCACCGATCTCTACTGCCATTGGTGTGATGGGTATGTTGGGTCTTACGGCGTATTCTGGATTGATCGTCCAATGCGTTCCCCAGCCGGGAGAGACCGTGGTGGTTTCTGCAGCCTCCGGTGGTGTCGGGCAGGTGGTTGCTCAACTGGGACGCCTCTACGGATGTCGGGTCGTCGCCATTGCAGGGTCCGACGAAAAATTGGCCTATCTGCAAACCCTGGGGGTGGATGCGGCGGTATCCCACCGCTCTGAGAATTTTGCCGACGAGCTTAAGCAGGCGTGTCCTGACGGCTGCGATATCTATTTTGAAAATGTTGGGGGACCAGTATTCGATGCCGTGCTGCCGCTGTTAAACCCAGGCGCACGGATTTCGCTTTGCGGCCTGATTTCCCAGTACGGCAATGTTGATGGTGGTGATCCCCGCGCCCAGTGGCGAGAGCGTGGCGCTCAGACATTCGAGCGTCAGCAGGTGCTGGTGCACGATTTGTTTGTGGGTAATTTTGTGGCGGACTATCAAGACCGTTTTTTGCAGGAGATGGGAGGCTATGTTCGCAGTGGCGAGGTGGACTATCTCGAGGACAAACGCGACGGTCTTGAACTCGCTCCTGATGTTTTTGCCCAAATGTTGCGAGGTGACAACTTCGGTAAAACCTTGATGGTGGTTTCAAAAGACCCGACCTCGGAGGGCTAGGGCGGTCTGAGATGCTGTGTTCCAGAACACAGGGGTAGGCGACAGTAGAGTCGCGCTGGGTTACCTTCGAGCATTGGGAGAGAAACGGGCAATGTCTGGAGGGAACATGTCTGAACTGAATGCCACGAGAGACGGGTTCTGGCAAACCCGCTACTCAATCATCGCCATGTGTTTTGCGGCGACCTTTGTCTGCTACATCGACCGGGTCAATATTTCCGTGGCCATCATTCCTATGGCCGAAGATTACGGTTGGAATTTGGAAACCCAAGGATACATTTTGTCGTCGTTCTATATCGGCTACTTGCTGATGCAGATCGGCGGGGGCCGGCTCGCGGATACGTTCGGCGGCAAGATCGTTCTGGGTGCTGGGGTACTGATTTGGTCGTTGTTCACGCTGATTACCCCTTGGGCGGCCATGGGCGGCTTAATGATGTTGTACCTCGCCAGAATTGGCATGGGTCTCGGCGAGGCGGTGACCTTTCCTTCGGTCTACAGCTTGGTGACGAGATGGTTTCCGGCGGGTGAAACCGCGAAGGCCATAGCCTTCAACGCCAGCGCGATTCCTATCGGCACCGTATTTGCGCTGATCGTCACGCCGCTGATCGTGACCTACCTGGGTTGGGAGTGGGCTTTTTACCTGTTTGGGTTGGTTGGGGTGTTCTGGTTCGCTGCGTGGCAGTACATTGTCAGCACACGCCCCCAAGACCATCCGCGTATTTCTGCAGCAGAGCTGGATTTTATTAAGAGTAATGCCCGTTTCAGCGAAGCCGCGGAAGGTCAGGAAACGCCGCCTATCTGGGTTTTTCTCAAAAGCAAAGCAGTTTGGGCTATTTTGGTTGCGCACTTTTGCAACAACTGGACCCTCTACGTGATTCTGTCTTGGCTGCCCAAGTACGTAAACGAGGGGCTTGGTGTTCCCTTCAGCGATATCGGCTATGTGGCCATGCTGCCTCATATCACCTCATTTTTGTGTTTGAACGTTGCCGGAAACATCGCAGACCGCATGATTGTCAGCGGTATGAGCGTCACCCGAGTAAGAAAAATCATGCAAACCATTGCGTTCGGTGGTTTGGCGGCTTGTTTGCTGCTCGTCACCACGGTGGATACGGTATGGGCCGCCATTGGCATACTTTGTTTGGGCAAACTGTTTGGCGCTGCGGGCATTGGCGGGTTCAACGTGAATCATATGGACGTAGCCCCCAGACACGCAGGCACGTTAATGGGCATTACAAATACCGCGGGCACCATTCCCGGTATTGTAGGGGTGGCCGTGACGGGTTTGATCTTGGAGTACACAGGGTCGTGGGATCTTGTCTTTCAAGTCACCGCCGGTGTGACTCTGTTTGGTATGGTCTTTTACCTTTTGTTTGCCAGCGGCGAAAAAGAATTTGATTAACCCCGACCGAATAGTCCCGTTCAGGAGTGTGTCTCGACCGTGTTGAATTTGCTTGAGGGCATCAAAGTGGTGGATTTCACCACGGTGGTACTGGGGCCTTATGCCACCCAGTTTCTTGGTGATTTTGGTGCCCAAGTTACGAAAGTAGAGCCCTTGGAGGGCGACGGATTTCGCGCGGTGCGCCCGGGGCCCAGCGCAGACATTGGTGCGGGCTTTGCGAACTTCAATCGCAACAAGCGCAGTATGGCATTAGATCTGAAGCAGCCGGCTGGCCAGGATGTGCTGGCTCGATTGGTCGAGGACGCAGATGTGGTTGTACACAACATGCGCGGTATGTCGGCACTGGCTCTTGGTATTTCCTATTAGCAGATCAAGCTAATCAAGCCAGATATCGTGCATTGTTGGTCGCCGGGGTTCGCCAGTCATGGGCCGGATGCAAACAGCCCCGCGTACGATGATATCATTCAGGCACGTTCAGGTATTGCTGCGCTTAACGCCGATGGGGATGACGCGCCCCGGTTTTTACGCAGTATTGTGTGTGACAAGGTTGTGGGGCTGCATCTGGCGCTGGCGATCGCCGCTGCCTTAGTGCATCGGCTCCGCACAGGCGAGGGGCAAAGCATCGAGGTGCCCATGCTAGAAACCATGACCAGCTTTATGATGGCGGAGCATCTTGCCGGTCACACGATGGTGCCAGCCCAAGGGGAGATCGGGTACCAGCGTTTGATGTCGGCAAACCGTCGTCCGTTTAAAACCGCTGATGGCTATATGGCGATCATGCCGTATAGCACGAAGCAGTGGGTGCGATTCTTGACTCTGGTTGAAGAAGATCAGCTGGCAGCCTCAGACTGGATTCGCGACGGTGCCGCGCGCTCACATCGTATTGATGAGCTCTACGAACTCATCGCCCGAGTCGCGCCGAGCAGAACCAATGAACAATGGCTAGACGCGTTGGGAAGTCACGATGTGCCTTGTGCGGTGGTGAATTCCTTACAGGAGATATTCGCTGATGACCAGCTGGCCGCCACAGGGATCTTGCAAACCATGGACGATGCGGAGTTGGGCAGTCTGCGCTATTTGCAGCCGGGTTTCTTCTCCGACGCGGCGCAACCGGTTGCGCCGCGTAGAGCGCCTCATTTGGGCGAGCATGGTCGCGAAATTCTTGCCGAACTTGGTGTGGCAGACGCGGAGATTCAGCGGCTCATCGCAGACCGCGTGGTCGGTGACAGCGCCGAATAAGACCCGTCAGCCGCCAATTAAATGCCAGCGCGTGCCACAGATCATGACCTGATCATCGCTGATGTAGCCATCGCGCGCCTTGGCTTCCCGCAGAATATGTTCACGATCCGCTACGGTAATATCCAATCCGCCCAAGCCGGGGCCGCGCCCATCGGTTATCGGGACGAACCGCAGCGTGGCATTGTTGAACGAAAGACACGGCTGCCCCGCAGGATTGGTCTCTACCGCTAGGTCCGTGCACTGTCCCCAAAGTGCTGCCAACGCTTCAGGGTCATCACCCTGTAGCTCCACACCAACGAAATCTGTGGTGACATCCTGTTTGACTTGGTCTTCCCAGCCGAATCCGCCCACCGGATTCCAGCGGCCATTGAAGTCCTCGTCCTTGTCGTATTCCAGCTCCAAAAAGGCTGCCTTTAAATCACCGGGATGCAGTTGGGTCAGAGTCCATTGTTCGCTGCTGTGTTCGTGCGCAACTCGCACACCGGCATCGATGGCCCGCTGACGCAGGCGCTGGTGTTCGGCATAGGTGTCAATTTGGGTGATGACCATGTAGCCGCCATCGCCGTTACGACGTTGCAGATAGCGTCCGCCGGCGGTGTTGTCTTGAATTGGCGCAACCACCTCAAGAAAATTTCGGCCCACAGGCATGAGATTGTTTTCCAAACCAAAGGCTTTGACCCCCGAGTCGACATAGCAGCTGTTGATGCCTAAGACGCTGCGCAGATCATCAACGACCTGCTGAATGTCCTGAGCCACCAAACAAATTTGCCGCAGTTGAATCGTCATCGTTTTCCCTCCCTGGAATCCCGTTTAATGCGAACCAAAACTCTTTTGACGGCCCGGCAGTGGGACAAAGTCTCCAGGACGTTTTTCCGCATTGGCGACCATAGCCTCTTGCATCTCTTGGCTTTGTAAAAACGAGGCGTTCCAGATAGCAATATAGTCCAACGTATCAGCCGTCGTGTGATCCTTGGAGTAATTGATCATGTGTTTGCAACCATAGACCGCCAGCGGAGCCTTGGAGGCAATCTCTGCAGCGATCTCCATGACCCCGGCGAGCATTGCTTCATGGCTGGCAAACACGCGGTTGACGAGGCCTGTACTGAGGGCTTCATCAGCGGCCATGCGTCTTCCGGTATAGGCTAATTCGCGCACCAGTCCCTCTGGCATTTGCTGCACCAGTCGGGGGAACGTACCGACGTCTGCGGTCATTCCGATGTTGATCTCAAAGATCGTGAAGAAGGCGTCCTGAGTGCAGTAGCGCATGTCACAAGCGGTCACCATATCCAATCCGCCGCCAACACAGCCGCCTTGAATGGCCGCCAATACTGGCAATCTGCAGGCTTCTAACGCGTTAAAGGCGGCTTGGGTTTTGCGCGCGGTATCGTAAAACGCGGCCCCATGACGAATGCGCTCGCGCTTGGCTTCATCGGCATTTTGATGGCTTTTGGGTGTAAAGGCGTTTAAGTCCATGCCTGCGGTAAAGACCGGGCCACTGGAAGAAATGACGATGACCCGAGCCTTGGCCCCGTCGTCTATGTCCTGCACAACGTTGGGCAGATCCTCCCAAAACGACGGAATCATACTGTTGCGCTTATCCGGTCGGTTTAGGCAGATGTGTGCGATCTCATTTTCAATGGTGAGATCGAAGGTCTCAAAGTGCTGCTGTGTCATGTCTGGGTTCCTCATGCCGAATACGTGAATTGGTCGAGTATAAGCGCAGAGCGAGGCTCCGGTCAGCTAAAGAGCAGCTGATGCAGATAGCGCCCCGGGGCGAGGGTGAAAAGCCCGGCAACCAAAACGCCGCCAACGTAGACGCCGATCATATGGCTCTTGTGTGCCGGCACGTTGCGTTTTTTAGCGGCGATTTAGGCGCCGGGTACGCTGTACAGTACGAGTAGGGAGAGCAGGTGAATTGCTCCGAAGTGACCCAGAAGTTGTGGGCCCACGGCTGCAGGAATCAACAATGAAAGCAGTGCCGTGGTCAACATCAGTACCATATAAGCCTTGCCCAGCAGGCGATGGAAAGGTGTGCCCTTGGCCCGAAGCAAAAGGTAGGCACCGATGAGAGCTGCTGGTGTCACGGTGGCCAAGTGAAGAGATATAACCGGGGTCAGCACGAAATCTTTCCCAATGTTTTGGACCGAGTATAGTGAGATTGCATCGAGAGGTAAGGGTATTGGGCCGGTGCTGAGAGCCTGTGTATTTGCATGAACATTGATCAGCTCAGGCCAAAGACTTTTAGGAGGAGAGAACGATGACGGAGCAAATTGATACAGGCACCAAGGAACTGCTGGCAACTCTGGAGGCAGGGGTGTTAACGCTGACGATGAATCGACCCGAAGCGCGCAACTCATTAACGGGCAAGATGAGCACTGCACTGGCCGCTCAATTAGAAGATGCGGAACTGAATGCTGATGTGCGTTGCGTGGTGCTGACCGGGGCAGGCAAGGGGTTTTGCGCTGGTGGAGACGTCAAGGGTATGGCCGCCCGCAGCGGGGATGCAGAAACCACCGGTGGTGCGGCTCAGGACACCATTGATGAAGCCGTGCATCGTCAGCGCATTGCCCAGCGTGCTACCGCTGGCAGGCTGTATAACATGCCGAAGCCCACCATTGCGGTGCTGCCCGGTGCGGCCGCAGGTGCTGGTCTGTCACTGGCCCTGGCCTGTGATATGCGCATCATGGCGAGTACGGCCATCATGACCACGGCATTCGCTAAGGTGGGTTTTTCTGGTGACTACGGCGGTACGTTCTTTATGTCTCAGCTGGTGGGCACGGCCAAGGCCAGACAACTCTACTTTTTGTCCGAACGGGTGAGCGCTCATGAGGCCCTCGACCTTGGGCTGACGAACTGGGTGTGCGAGCCCGACGAGTTGACGGCCAAGGCTGAAGCAATTGCCGGCCAGCTGGCCACGGGGCCTACGGTGGCCTATCGCTACATGAAAGAGAACTTTGCGCGGGCGTTGTCGTCGGGTGACCTGAACGACTGTCTCGACCTTGAAGCGACTCACCATCGGCAGTGTGGCCGCACTGAAGATCATCGCAACGCAACCAAGGCATTTGTTGAGAAGCGAGATCCAGTCTTTATTGGACGATAGAACCAGCCCCGAAGGCAGCGTTTTGTGTTTGGGCATGATTGTCCATAAAGCAGTCGAGGAAATCTGCGGCGCGTGCTGATTGCGATCCGGTGTTGAGCAACACCACGTCTTGCTTGATCGGGTCATGGGCGGCCGCGGACACGGTGGTGAAGGTGCCTTCGGGCACCCGTTGCTCAAGGACTTGAGATAGCGCCACGAAGCCCGCATCGGCGTTGCCGGTCACGATCATGGCGTAGGTTTGACCGACATTTTCCGCCGTTGCGATTACGGTGTTGGCCTTGGGGTTCCAGTTCAGATAGGCCATGGTTTGCTGGGCCGCCAGTCCATAGGGAGCGAGTGCGGGGTTTGCCATGGCGAGCCGCTGCGTTTGATCCATCTGTTTTGTCAGTGCCGTCGATGCTGCCCGCTTGGGATGCCAAAAAACCAATCGTCCTGTGGTATAGGTTTGGTTCGGTCCGGTTGTAAAACCTTCGTCGTACAGTCTGGCGGGACGTGGTTGGTCGGCGGCAAAAAACAAATCGAAGGGCGCACCTTGTCTGATCTGGGCAAACAATTTTCCTGTTGAGCCCACACTGATGGAAATCTTACCCGAATCGGAACGTTGGGTTTGATACGCGGCTACTGCGTTTTTCAGTTGCGGGGCGAAGTTGCTCGCAACCGCAATACGCAAGGGTGCGTCAGCGGCTGCGTGCGGCATCGTGGCGACAATAGCCGCTAACAGGAAAAGTCGGATTTTCATGGGTTCCAGATGCCGGCCTCGTTATCTTGCTGTAATGCGATATGATGACCTAAGAGCGAGACGGAGGGGAATCCAATTGCTCATGTGGACTCGCGCTGTTCCTGTCTTAGAGAAATATTGGGATGAGTGCTCCTTTTATTGCGGTCGCATCGCATCGCCAATGATCCAAGGATACTAGCAACATGACAGATCAACACGACAATCAAGCTAATTCGGAACCTGATGCTCGCTCCATGCGTACCGTCGCCATGACCGCCTTGGGTGGCACGAGTATCGAATGGTATGACTTCTTTATTTACGGAACTGCGGCAGCCTTGGTCTTTCCTGTCCTGTTTTTTTCCGAAGACATGCCGCGCTATGTCAGCCTGCTGGCTTCTTTCAGCACCTTTGCCGTTGGTTTTTTAGCACGTCCCATTGGCGGCGTGGTGTTTGGCCATTTTGGGGATCGGGTAGGGCGAAAGGCTGCCTTGGTGACTGCATTGATGATGATGGGGGTGGCGACTACGCTGATCGGCTTGTTGCCCAGCTACGCCCAGATTGGACCACTGGCACCTGTGTTGCTGATTTTTTTGCGCTTTGTTCAGGGTTTGGCCGTTGGTGGGCAGTGGGGCGGCGCGATGTTGTTGGTGACGGAAAACGCGCCATCGAACCAACGCGGTTTCTATGGTGCTTTCGCGCAATGTGGCGCGCCGGCGGGTTTGGTGCTCGCCAATCTCGCGTTCCTCGCGGTGAGCGGCAGTCTGTCTGATGAAGCTTTTATGGATTGGGGCTGGCGGGTGCCCTTCATTTCCAGTGTGCTGCTTATCGGCCTGAGTCTTTACGTGCAGCTCAAGTTGGAAGACACCGAAGCGTTCAAAGAGTTGGCGGAAGCTTCTCAGCCCGCGGAGGCTAAGCCACGCTCACCAGTGCTCAAAGCGTTGACCACCTACCCGAGGGAAATAGCCTTGGCTGCGGGCTCGTTCTTGGGTGTGCAAGTGACCTTCTACATTTGTGTTGCCTTCATCATTTCTTACGGCACGGACCCCGAGGGTTTGAACATTGCGCGCTCGGATATGCTGACGGCCGTGCTCGTCAGCACGATGTTCGCGATTCCGGCAAATTTTTTCTTTGGCGCTTGGTCGGACCGTCATGGACGCCGGGGCATCTACAAGCTGGGTGCGATCCTGACCGGCATTTGGGCCTTCGTGATGTTCGCCATGATCGACACCGGCAATTGGTATCTGATTACCGCGGGTCTCTCCATCAGTCATATCTTCATTTCCATGATGTATGGCCCTCAGGCGGCGCTATTGTCCGAGTTGTTCAGCACTGAGGTTCGCTATTCTGGCGCCTCACTGGGTTATCAGTTGGGTGCTATTTTAGGCGGTGGTTTTGCACCCATTATCGCGACAACCTTGTTGCTGATCTTTGGCAGCTCTATGTGGGTTGCGGGCTACATTGCGCTAGCCAACGTGCTGACATGGTTTGCGATTCATGCGTTGAAGGAAACAGACAACCGGGACTTAGACAAGGTCGTCTAGCGTCGCCGCGCGAGACTCGACGTTTTGTCGATCTGGCTTCTAAACAGCAAGGCTACTGGTAACTCAGGAAGCCTTGGCTGATGGCTTCTTGGCCCTGCGCGTTAAGCACACGAAACCCGATACTGCCGTTATCGGCCTTGCCCATCTGAAGTTCAATATCGCTGGGCATCAACACCATGGCGGCGAACCGGCCACCCAGGCGAGTCACCCTAACGGCATTCCCACCTAACTGTTGATCGACCAAGGCGCTCACCGCCAATGCAAGTGTTGCGGTGCCATGCAAAATGATGTCGGGTAGGCCTGCGGCAAGGGCAACCGCACGGTCGGTGTGAATCGGATTCCATATGTGAGCGCATTCGGAGTAGGTATGGGCCAAATGTGCGGCCACGGGAATGGAAATCACGTTGTCCACCTCAAAGTCCGAGGCTTGCGCCGGCAAGGGCGGAGCGGCTTTTCCTGGGTTGCCGTGGTCTTGGCTTACACCCACACCGCGGTAAATGCTGGTCTGATAGGTTCGGCAAACCAGCTGATTTTCGCTGTCTAGTGTGTCGATTTGCATAACGCAGGCGGCACCGGGCCGGATTTCCCGCACGTCAATCACCCGAACCTGTGTGCGTAGCGTTTCATTGGGGCCGATGGTTCGGTAAATGTGCAGATCGTGGGTGGCGTGTACACCCTTGCTTGCTTCGCTATCTGTTAGTCCGCCTGCGCCGGCGAGCTGACGGGTGGCTTGTATGGACGGCCACTCCAGACACACCGGAAAGACCGGGTGGGCATAGATTTCGCGGGTCGTATCCATGTACATCGGATTCGTATCTCCGAGGCTTCCGGCATAGGCCATCAGCCAGCGCGCATCGGTGGTGTGCTGGACGGATTCCGTTTGTGTACCGATTGTGCTGGTGCTGAAAGGCATATCTTGCTCCGCATTAAAGAATTCGCCGCGAGTGTAACCTTTCTGGTGGAGGGTTTTGCAGGGGTAAAATTCGACCGGTTGTGGTGAAGTGATGGCTGGTTTGCAGTAAGGATAGTGAATGCGCGTAACGAAAATGGCAGCGCCCCTTGGGGCAGTGATAGAAGACCTCGATGTGCGTGCGGTGGGAGAGGACGAAGCCGCGACGCTGAACGAACTGTTCGGAGAGCATCACGTATTGGTCTTTCCGAAGCAGCAGCTAACGCCAGACGAACAAATCGCGTTCGCCCAGCATTGGGGCGAATTGGTGCCCTTTCCTTACGGCAGTTTGCCGGGCTACCCGAATATAATCGAGCTGCGTAATCACGGTAAAAAGCGCGACGTGAACCAGCATTGGCATTCGGATATGACCTATGACCCCAAGCCGCCAAAGCTCACCATGCTCTATGCCCTTGAGGCGCCGGCCATTGGCGGTGAAACCGCCTTTGCGAATCAGATTCACGCCTACAAAGAGCTGAGCACTGGTATGAAGTCCTTGGTGGATTCGTTGGTGGCCCTGCACTCAGCCAAGGATCTGGCGCGCTTGTACGGTCAGGATCCGGATCAAGCGTCTGAGGCCGAACACCCGGTCGTACGAACGCATGACGAAACCGGTCAGCGTGCGCTGTATGTCTGCCGGGCATTTACCCGACAGTTTCGTGATTGGTCACGGCAGGAAAGTAAGGTGTTGTTGGACTACCTGTTTGAACACTGCGTTCGTCCCGAATATCAAGCGCGGCATCAGTGGCAGGCAGGCGACCTGGTGATGTGGGATAACCGCTGCTTGCTGCACTATGCGGTTCACGATCATGGCGACGATCCGCGTTTGATTCATCGCCTGCAGGTGCGAGGGAGTGCACCGGTATGACAGTTGATTACCAAACAACATTGGCCGCTTACGGGGCGATAGAGGTTCCAGACGAACACGCCTACGCAGCGCTGTGGTCAGAACAGGTCTCTGGGTTGGACTCCCTGACCGCCCAAGCGGTGCAGGGCGGCTTGCTGGCTGACCGTATGGCTTGGGTGTTTGTGGCCGGATATCAGTGTGCGCTGCGCCATACCTTTGCTGAACTTTCGACTGATGGCATCGCAGCCTTTGCCGTTTCCGAGGACCGAAAGAATGACCCGCCCCTGCCCGGGGTCAAAGCCCTGCACCACAACGGCAGCGTGCAGCTGAGTGGCTATAAAACCTGGGTTGCCTGCAGCGCATCGTTGTCGCACTTGGTGATCAAAGCGGATCGCGGAGGAGCGGCAAATTACTACAGCATTGAACGGGCGACTGAGGGTCTGAACTTGACGGACAAATATGGCGACTTTCTGGCCGAAATGAGTCAAGGGATCGCTCATCTGGACAATGTCGCGGTACCAACACCGCTGGACGCCAGCCAAGTGGCGCATTTTGGTCTACGGGAAACGCTATACATTTACACGGCGTTCTGTGCGTGGGCGGGAAAATTTGTCGCCCAAGCGGAACGCTGCGAGCGGCTGATTCAGCGGTTGGCCACGCTGGTAGCGAACGTGCCTGCCAATCTTGAAGGTCTAGCGGAGTTAAAAGAGGTGGATCATGCGGTGCAGGCGTTGAGGGCTGAGGTGCCGGAAAGTGCCTCCCCGGCTTGGGGGAAAGACCAGCGTTTAATCAGTATGTATTCCCCGGGTCTGCAAAAGCGCCAGATAACCTAGCGCCAGATCGTCGAGATGGGACGTCAGTGTGCTAAGAGACGACAGATCCGCCGTCGCAGGTGATCACGTCGCCCACGGTGAAGCCGCTGGCCCGGGAGCTGAGAAAAATCGCCAGTCCCGCAATGTCTTCAGGGGTGCCCACCCGTCCGCGCGGATTGCCCTTGCCCAGGGCATCCCAATCCGTGTTTTCGGTATCACCGCCGCCGCCCACACCAGCACTGAGCATATAGGTCGGAAAGGGCCCCGGTGCGATGCCATTAACGATAATGTGGCGCTTGATCAAATGCGCGGCCAAAACGCGGGTCAGGTGGTGAACTGCGGCTTTCGAGGGTCCATAGGAAAAATTATCGAAAATCGGCGTCTTGATGCCATCGATGGAACCCACATTGATGACGTGGGCGGGGCTGCCATGCGCCGCGTTTTGCTCCAACAAAGGCAGCAGCTTCTGCGTCAGGAAAAAGACGCCTTTCACATTGGTGTCCATGACCTTGTCCCAGCCCACCTCAGGAAAGTCTTCCAATGGTGCACCCCAAGCGACCCCGGCGTTATTCACAAGTACATCCAGATGGGTTTCCTTGGTGCGAAATTCGCTCACAAAACCTTCGATGCTCGCCAATGTCGCCATATCCGCTGGAATGGACACACATTCGCCGCCATAGGTGTCCATCAAGCGGGCTGCGGTCGCGTCACAGACGTCGGCCTTACGCGAGGTTATGTAGACCTTGGCGCCGTTGGCCAAATAGCCAGCGGCGATCATTTCGCCGATGCCTCGTGAGCCGCCGGTAACGACAACGACTTTGCCTTGAACTGAGAAGAGATTTTGCATTACGGATTTCCTTGCATGGGATACCGGTCGAAGCCGGCGAATCTAAACGTCGTGTGATGTGCTAGGACGGATCACAGACCGTGCGAATCATATCGTCACGGCTGGTACCGCGCTGGATGCGAGCCGCCGCATTCTTTTTGCGACCGAACAGCATATAGCGGAACACGGTGTTGCGGATTTTCTTGTCTTTTAAAAATGCGCCGGGTTTTTCCACCAGATTCACCGTGCGCATGATGCCTCGATGCACGTGCAGGTGATACTTGGCCGCTGCGACCAGCGCGTCGCCGAAGGCCAGCCCGAACCACTGTTTTAGTGATCTCGCCTTATCCACCGTGCGGCCTTCGCGAACGGCCTCGGCTTTTTTAATGCCGTTTTTGTCTTCATTCAAGCTGGCATTAAAAATCGGCCTGATTTCTTCTTCGGTTTTGGCTCGAAAAGCCAGCGCCCGCTGCCAAGGGTCGTCCTCACTGCTGAGCACCTCGCTGAGTAAGTGCGCGTGCAGGGTGCCAGTACTGCAGCCGCGGCCGTACAAGGGATTGGTGCGCGCTGCCGCATCGCCAACGGCGAAATAGTTCAGCAGCTTAGGCGCTGCATCGCTGGGGATGTAGTCCCGCCAGACCGCGTGGATTTCGCCAATGCCAAAGGGGGCGGTCGTCGGTGTCGCCTTGTCCTCGCTGATCCAAGGCACCAGTCCCGGAATGTTCATGCAAATTTGGTCGAATTTGTCGCCATCTTTCACGGCGTCTCTGAGTTCGCTTTCGTTGTTGGGCAGGCAAAGGATGATCGCAAAATGACCGTTGTCTCCAGGGAAAACCCCGTACTTCAGATAGCCTAGATCACCTGCAGAGGGGTTGTCGCTGTCGCGTTCCGGCTCGCTGACGCCGTCGCGCAGCGCGTAATGCTTCGTGTAATACACGATTTCAGCATCATCACGTTGTTCGGTGATCTCCGCACCCTTGGCCTGTAACCAATGGTAAAACTTGTCCGCACGGCCAGACGCATTCACGATGATGTCTGCGCTGTGGGTGCTTTTTAAGTTCTTGTTCTGTCGATCAGTGAGCTCCAAACCTGTCACGGTGAGCGTGTTTTCGCCGGTGCCGGTCTGTGTTTGTGCGACGAGCACGTCGGTGACAAATGTTTGGCTGCGAATGCGCAGGTTGGGTTCGCGTTCCACATAGCGCCGCAGAATGGTTTCAATGGTTGCTCTGCGACACAGCAGCATCCAAAGCTTGTCGTCGCCGGGCTCGGGTTGGTACTGATCCGTCAGGTGCTTGGGCACCATGTCGGCAAAGGTCATTTTTCGCGCACCCGCTGCAAGTAGCTCATCCAGTAAGTCGGGATAGTTCTCGCCCAGCACACTGCACATGAGGCCCAAGAACGCGTGTGGGTGGCGAAACTGTGCGGCACCTCGGCGCTGCCACGAAAAGAACGCATCCTCGGCACTACCTTGCGGTGGCGGAACATCTCGTTCAAACAACGTGACGTCGAAACCCTTACGCGCTAGGGACAGGCCGGTGAACAGGCCACAAATTCCAGCGCCGACTACGGCAATTGACTGACTCATGTAACGTCTCTTTTTTTTTGTGGGCTAACGTTAACAAAGCTGGCGGTGTGGAGGGAATAGGCGACTTCATTGGGAATACAGCAATCCGTTCCGTGCCCCATTTTCTGATATAAAAGACTTTCGAGCAGTAACGACGATTTATTGGGGGAAACAATGTTAAAGGCGGTTCAACTCGGGAAAAGTGGGCTACGGGTGTCGCAGCTGTGTCTGGGTACCATGAATTTTGGTATCCCGGGGCGAGGTCATCAGGGGGATTGGACACTAACCCTTGATGAGGCGCGACCCATCGTAAAGGCTGCAATTGACCACGGACTGTTCTATTTCGATTGCGCCGACATTTATGGCCTTGGCGCCTCTGAAGAAGTCGTCGGTGCACTACTTAAAGAAATGATGCCTCGGGACGAATACGTGCTGGCAACCAAAATCGCCATGCCCATGGGTCGTGGTGCGAACCAAGGCGGCCTCTCCCGTAAACACGTGCGCGAGGGTATCGACGCCTGCCTGCAACGTTCCGGTCACGATTACATCGACCATCTGGTCATTCACCGCCATCCACATGGCATACCCGGTGCGGCCCAAACGCCCATTGAAGAAACGCTGGAAGCTCTGCACGACGCCGTCAAAGAAGGCAAGGTACTGTACTTGGGTGGTTCGTCCATGTTCGCTTGGCAATTCGCAGAGCTACAAGTCACCGCCAAGATGAACAATTGGACCCAATTTGTTTCCATGCAAAATCACCACAATTTGGTCTACCGGGAAGAAGAACGCGAAATGAACCCGTACTGCGCCAGCACTCAGGTCGGGCTAACGCCTTGGTCGCCTTTAGCGCGGGGTATCTTAGCTGGCTCCTATCAAGGCGGTTTCAGTGGTGGCAGTACTAATCGTTCCCAAGGCAAGGATCGGGACCGCACCGAAAGCCTGTATCACGGCGATCATGTGTTTCCCATTGCGGAGCGCGTGATAGAGGTGGCTAGTAAGTACGAGTGCTCGCCGGCGCAAATTGCGGTGGCATGGTTGATTAACAAGCCCGAAGTGACTTCCCCCATCGTTGGGGTTTCTAAAGTCAGTCAGCTGGATGATCTGGTTGCCGCTGTGGGCATACAACTGGCCGCTGAAGATGTGATCTATCTGGAAGAGCTGTACCAGCCAGTTGAAAACTTGCTGTCTATCGGCACCAGCTAGAAGCAACGTTAAGGGGAGCCAGAGGCATGAATATCGAACCCACACAGGCGACGCTGGGTGCAACGGTAACCGGTGTAAATCTCAACTCGTTAAACGACGACCAATGGCAGGCCATTGAAGCGGCATGGTACCAATACGCGGTGCTCGTTTTTCCTGCTCAGCATATTGAAGAGAATGCGCATATTGCGCTAGGCGAGCGTATTGGCCCGCTGGAAGAACTGATGACGAATCGTAAGGCGGTGCCCATCAGCAATCGTAAAGCAGACGGCAGCTCGGTAGATCTGAGCAGTGATCACTTTCAAATTCTCAAGGGCAATGAAGGGTGGCATACGGACAGTACGTACATGCCGCTGTCGGCCCGGGCGTCTATTTTGGCTGCGGATGTGGTGCCAGAGGAAGGCGGGCAAACCGAATGGGCAGACATGCGAGCAGCCTTTGATGCGCTGGATTCTGCTACTCGCGAAAAAATAGCCGACTTGGCAGCTCATCATTCGCTTTATTACAGCCAAGCCAAAGTAGGTCATAAGGCCAGTAGCGGCGCGTCCTACGGACTCAGCGATCAAGACGTTCCTTTGCGCCCGCTGATTAAAGTGCATCCGGTGACACAGCGCCCCGCATTATTTATTGGTCGACATGCCCACGCCATACCCGGTTCGAATGAAGAGGAATCCGAGTCATTGCTGACTCAGCTGACAGATTTCGCCTGTCAGCCACCGCGTGTATTCGCTCACAGCTGGCGTCCGGGAGATGTCGTGATGTGGGATAACCGATGCGTGCTGCATAGGGCGAGACCCTACGACTATTCCCAGCCTCGTACGATGCGACATGTTCGGGTGGCCGGTGATCCACGCTCGGAAGCGGGTATTAACTCTTAGCGGGGTCTCGACTCTCGGCCTTTACCGCCGAGTACCAAGACACACCGTACGGCACGCAAAACGTCATCAGAACTTTTGCCCAGGCCGTGGTCGTCATGCTCGCCCCTAGGATGGCGTCGCCATGATTGATGGCCGCGAGAATGGTGCCGACCACGAGGGCAATCTTCAGGGCCCGCAGATGGGTAGCCAGACGGAACACCGAGGGCGATGTCATGATCGTCTGATCCGCAGATGCATCAATAGCGGCTGTTTTAGCTTAACGCCGCCAAGGCGAATAGGCCGCTCAGAGATCCCGCGATGCCCGCTTGCTGGAAGGTTTTGGCAGACAGTTTGCCTAGGGTCTCCGCAGGATCCGAGCCACCCAATGTCTGGCGCAAAATACCCGTTTCAATGACGGTTGCGTAGATGATGAAGCCAAAGACCGAACTGACTAAGGCGATGCGGCCCAAGCTGTCGAACGGAATCGCCAGGAACAAGAGCAGCAGCAAGCCCCAATGAAACACCCAGCCGCCGAAACTCATCCAATGAAATTGCCGCTGGGAGTTTTCGGCCATATCGAAGTTAAATCGAAACAACGAGGTGCCTTTAGGTTTGACTCTGGGTGCGTTGGCACCGGACAGTTTTGCTCCGGTGTAGTGACCCCACTCGTGAAACAGTGCGCCGAGCACGTATCCCACGAAGATCGCATTCACAATGCTAATGGCTTGAGCAAACCAAATGCCCGTGACCAAATGCCATGTGTCGGCGGCAGCCCATACGGAAATGGCCGCGGCTGCGATTGCCGTATCTCTTGATAACAGGGAAAACAGGGTCGGTTCTGGTTTGCTGGTTTGTTCTGTCACGACGAAAGCCTTGTATAAATGGTTAGCTAAACGAATGCTAAAGCCAGATGGTAGCCGAAGACAGAGGGGTTGAACATGAGCCCTTGGCCGTTGCCAGCGGCTCTCAGTCACCGGTGAGTTCCAGTTCCGCTCGGCCGATGCCCAGGCTGAAGTCGCCGGCAAAGCGACCCACCTCAAACGGTGTTTTGCCGTAAGCGCCGGTGATGATTTGTTGCCCGGCTTGGAGCGAGTGGCCGAAGTCGGCTAAGCGTTGGGCCAAAATCGCCAAGGATTGATAGTGAGGGTCCATATGTCCTTCGCTGGCAACCTGCTCAATGGTGTGGCTTTGCCCGTCGGTCAATTGATTTAAGGTGACGTTCATTTTTGACAGATCGTCGCTGAGCTGGTCGTGGGTGATTGGTTCGCCGTAGACGATCCCCCAATTGGAGAGGTTATCGGCAATGCGTAGGCCAGCAGGTGAATTCGGCGGTAAGCGCTTCTGATTGATTTCAAATCCTGCTGCCATGCCGGCTATCGCGGCCTGAGCCGCGTCAGCTGTCGCGCCGTCTCCTAAGGCGCTGCCCACGGTAAAGCACAGTTCATTCTCAACGCCACCCTTGTAAAGGCTCGATCTTGGTATCTGCGCCCCACTGCGGAATATTCTGCTTTTCAGCACGAAGCCTGACGGCCGCACGCCGACACCCAGAGCATCTCGAGATTCTCCAGATGTCATCCCGATCTTCCAGCCACCGAGTTCCTCCCCTTCATTCAACCAACGCTCCAGTAGCTGAAACTGCAGTGCCTGGCCTTCATCAGCGCTGATGTCAGGCTGATCAAATAGCGCACGTGGGTCGCTATCGGGCTGTTGTTGTAGTTGCCACAGAGTGTCCAGCAGGTTGGGCATGGGAAAGGGCCTTTTGATAGTGAAATAAACCAGAGCCGTGGACCCTGAGAAAAGTCTTACTATAAGTTGCCGATGTGAAATCCGCGAGGATTCTGACAATTCTTCTATTTTTCTCTTCCGCCTGTTGAGGTATGTTCGCAGCTAGATAAAAAGAGGGAATGGAACATGGCTTACGCATCTGCTGATCGCGCGTATTACGACGCAGACAGTCACATCATGGAGCTACCGGATTTTTTGAAAGCCTACGCTGATCCGGCGTTACGGGATGATATTCCAGAAGTCAGCTATTCAGCGTCGGTTGTGACCGATGATGAAGTGGGACTGATCATGAGTCAGGGTGGACGGCATTCTGAAGAACATGTGGCTGCACAACTGGCCATGGGCGATGCTTTGATCGAAAATTCCAAGGAAATTCAGGCTCTTGGTGCGTTTAACGGCCCAGACCGCTCGGCGGCAATGGATCTTCTGGGTTTCAAAAAACAGCTGGTATTCGCCACGCACTCGGTTGCGTTCCCTTTCCACCCGAGCAGTAAAAAAGATCCGGTACTGCGTTATGGTGCGACGCGTGCTCACAACCGACACATGGTGGATTTTTGCTCGGCCGACGATCGTTTGATGGGTGTGGGTATTGTGCCCCTAGACGATCCCGCGCGCGCTATTGAAGAAGTGGAATGGGCGATTAAGGCGGGTTTGCAATCGATCTGGATTCCGCATCGTGCACCGATCGACCGTTCACCGGGCCATGTTGACCTCGAAGGGTTTTGGGCGCGTCTGGCCGAAGCCGGTGTGCCCTTCGTACTGCATGTGGGTGGTGCGCCGCTGCAGGTTTCCAAGGCTTGGGGTAATAACGGACGAGCACCGGTCAAAGATTGGCTTGGCGGTGGCGAGAATGTGCGCACCAAGGATGCAGCGGTGCTGCATCAAACCCCTGAAATGTTCTTGAGCGTTCTGCTGATGGACGGCGTTTTCGACCGTCATCCGGGTCTACGTGGTGCCGCAGTAGAACTGGGTGCGGGTTGGGTGCCTGAAATGTGTCGTCGGCTGGACTGGGTTTCACGCATTTATGGTCGGTCGGATAAGTCTGTTCGATTTGAACGCGCTCCGTCGCAACAGCTGATCGAGCAGATGGCGTTTACGCCGTTCTCTCATGAGGACGTCGCCTATCTGATGAACGACTCTCATCCTGATTTGTATTTGTTTTCCAGCGATTATCCTCACTTGGAGGGCACGAAAGATCCCATCGGCCGGTTTGAACGTTTTCTTGAAAACTCGGAACCCGCCATACGCGATGCGTTCTACAGCGAGAATTTCCTTCGTCTGTGGCCCGACGCCCGGGTCTGACTCGTGACTGTCTCGCCAACGTCACAGAAACCACCAGGGATCAAAACTCTGTTGGGGGCCATGTTCGCAATTGTGGTGATCGGTCTCCTGATGACCTATATCGTTCGCTGTCCCTGCGAGCGGATCCCCGGATCAGTGCTGTCTGGGGTTGAAGTGAAGGATCCGGTCAGCGATTGGTCGTTCGCCAATGCTACGGGGTTGTGTCAAATACAGGTGCAGGGTGTCATTCCGTGGTCCGTGAATCTCAACTGTATGGCCGATGGTGACGGTGCGCTGTATCTGAGTTGTTCGGTCTGTGAAGGCAAGTATTGGTCGGGTCGGGCGCTGGTCAATTCTGATGCCAGAGTTCGCATAGCCGGCCAAGTGTATCCGGTGCGGCTGACTCGTTTACAAGATGCCAAAACCTTGGACGCGGCTTGGCTGGCTAGAGCGTCGAAAACCGGCTACGGCGTTGGTGAACTACGCCCCGATCATTGGTGGTCTTTTGCGGTAGTCAGTCGCTGAAACACGACTGACGCTGCGCGTGGGCCTGATGTTAGCTTGGTTCGTGAAACATCGAGGTACGGCCACCGTCCACGACCAAATCGTGACAGGTAACGAATCGGCCGGCGTCGCTGGCCAGATACAGAGCCGCTTCGGCGATGTCATCGGCAACACCGGTCTTCAGCAGCGGGACTGAACGCGCGAGACTCTGCTGCAGTTTGTTCATTTTGCGCTCGTTTTCCTCATCGGTCAGGGTGTTTGCGCGCTCTGAACCACCCCAAAAAATCGGCGTAGCGATGGCTCCCGGCGAGATCGAGTTGACCCGAATGTTGTGCTCGCCCAGCTCGATGCCTGCCATGCGGGTGTAGTGGGTCAGCGCGGCTTTCAGTGCCGAGTACAGCAGGTCGCCCTGGCGATAGCGCAGGCCTGCAATACTGGAATTATTAATGATGCAGCCACCGCCGCTAGCCTTCATGGGTTCTACCGCGTACTTAGTGCCCAGGATGGCGCCGGATAACAGCAGGCGAACGCCATAATCGATGTGGTCCTGGGTGAGTTTTTCCAGGGGAGCCCCTACAGGACCGCCGGCGTTGTTGAACAACACATCCAGCTTGCCATGGGTTTCCGTGGTGAATTCGATGGAGTCGCGGATAGCCTCTTCCTGAGTGATATCCGCCTCGTGATATGTCGCGTTCTGGCCTAAGGTTTCAGCCAAGGCCTGACCCTTTTCTACTGAGCGCCCGGTGATGACTACCTGTGCGCCCTCGTTGACGAATAGTTGCGCGGTTGCAGCGCCAATGCCACTGGTGCCGCCAGTAATGAGTGCCACTTTGCCTGCGAGTCGGTTCGACATGTTTCTTCCTTAACCTTGCTGAATAAATACGTAATCAAATCGTCTGCGGCAGGATACAGTGCTGTGGTATGACGGCAAGGCGGATCCGTTTGTGGGTGTGTTGCGTCGGTATCAATGACCGTGCAATCTCTAGCGGAGAAAAATCGGCGCGCCGGCACGTGGCCTTTATGGTTTGGATCACTGGGGGAAATATGAGTTCGACAAAGAGCGTGAGTCTCGGCAATAAAATTGCTTACGGTTTTGGGTCCGTGGACTTTGGGGTCAAAAACAACGGCTTTGATTATTTCTTCCTGATTTTCTACAGCCAAGTGATGGGGGTGAGCGCCTATCTGGTCAGTTTGGCGCTATTGATCGCCTTGGTCTTTGATGCGTTGAGTGACCCCTTGATTGGCTACATGTCTGACAACACCCGCTCGCGTTGGGGCCGGCGGCACCCGTACATGTACGCGGCAGCGGTACCGGTGGCTTTGGGTTACTACTTCGTCTGGAATCCGCCGGCGAGTCTGAGCGGAGACGAACTCTTTCCTTATATCGTGGGCATCGCCATTTTTGTGCGTACTCTGATTACGCTATACGAAATTCCCAGCTCCGCCTTAGTGGCAGCAATCACCGATGACTATGACGAGCGCACCAACATGTTGAGCTTCCGTTATTTCTTCGGCTGGAGCGGTGGCACCTTAATGGCAACCTTTGCAACGATGTTTTTGCTGGTACCTACCGCTGAGATCAGCAACGGTATGTTCAATGTCGAAGGTCATGGTCAGGTAGGTTTTGTGGCGGCATGGGTGATTTTTCTCGCCATCATGGCATCGGCCTTGGGCACACATCGCTTGATTCCCAGTCTGAAGTCGCCGCCCCCAAGGCGCAATTTGTCGCTTAAGAGCATCTATCAAGAAATTTTTGAAACACTCGCCACCCGCTCCTTCCTGGCGCTGTTTTTGGCGGCACTGTTTGGTGCAGTAGGATCAGGGGTTGCCGCGACCTTGAGCTATTATATCTATACGTTTTTGTGGGAATTTTCGACACAGCAGATCGGCTTCATTTCGATCAGTGTCGTCATCTCCGCCATGCTGGGATTCATGTTGTCGCCCTTTATTTCTAAAACTCTGGGGAAAAAGAAAGGGGCAATTTTGATCGGCATTCTGGCATTTACCGTGAACCCGGCGCCCATTGTGTTGCGCATGATGGGCTTCATGCCTGATAACGGCGACCCCATGCTGTTCCCCATTATTTTGGCCATTATTGTCATTGATGTGGCGCTGATCATTACTTACCAGACATTGTCCTCCTCCATGATCGCGGACTTGGTCGAAGAAGCGGAAGTGAAAACCCAGCGTCGCAGTGAAGGCGTGTTCTTTGCTTCCGTCACCTTTGTGCGCAAGGTGACTCAGGGTCTGGGTGCGGCTTTTGCGGGCGTCATCTTGACCGTGAGCCAATTTCCCGTAGGCGCCTCGCCGGGTGATATTCCAGATTCAGTGATGAACGATTTTGTTTGGATCTATGTGCCGACGGTGTTTATCGTCTGGATGTTGATGATTGCCTGTATATCCATGTACTCGGTCGATCGCACCAAACACGAAGCGAATT
>JAACDS010000005.1 GCA_009936895.1 Pseudomonadota bacterium | reverse complement strand
GCCGGTCGCCTGCGTTCGGACTGGATTTTGCAGAGCGATGCCGACGTGGTTTTTCCGGCCGGTTATACCGACTTGCTGCACCAAAGACCCGTTCACAGTTCCGCTGGCGCACAAATTTTTCCGCACAGTCATTACAGCAGCGACCCTACCCTGCATTACGCAGGTCAACTCTACGACCAGCATATGAGCTACTACGTTGCCGGACTCGCTATGGCGGGCAGCCGTTACGCTCATCACAGCTTGGGCAGCACTATCGCCGTGCACGCCAAGTCTTATGCTGCGGTGCGCGGTTATCCAAAACGCAGCGCCGGCGAAGACTTCTATCTGCTGAACAAAGTACGCAAACTCGCGCCGATTGAACGCTTGCAAGGCCCAACCCTGTCCATAGAGGCCAGACTCTCCGCTCGGGTGCCATTTGGTACGGGGCCTGCCCTGAGAAAGATTGTTGAAAGCTTGGCTACCGACCCCACCGGCGGCAGTTACCTCAGTTATCACCCGGCCTGTTTCTCTCTGCTCGGCAGTGCTCTTAGCGCGTTGAACCAGTGGGCCGAAGATCCGCGTCATGCCATTCACTCCGACGTATCCCGCCGTCTATCTGCGCTGGGTTTCGACGGTTTTGCCGGCGGTTTAAGCAAACAGCAAATCTCTGCGGAGCAGCGGCGTCGCTCAGTAGACGATTGGTTTGACGGGCTAAAGACTCTGCAGTTTATCCACGCCTGCCAAGAGACCCACGCCGACCAGTCGCTGACTCGCACACTGGCCAATCTAGAATCTGCATTTCGCCGCAAAGTCTTTGAATTTCAAACAAATAGCGGTTAACAGACAGCGCCTTTGAACGTAAACTGCTGCCCGCTAAATCGCGCGTTTGCCGAGCCACGGATGTGATGCTGATACGCCTGCGCGCTGAGATACCATGAACTCTTCCCGAGCCCACATTCACGGTTCCAAGAACAGAAGCAGATGAACAAGATTTTTATCGACGGACAAGCTGGCACGACAGGCCTACAAATCAGCGAGCGCTTAGCAGCCCACGCCGACATTGAGGTACTCCACGCTGATCCAGCCACGCGGAAAGACCCAGCCGCCAGGGCAGGTCTCTTGGCCAGCGCTGACGTGGCTATCCTGTGTCTTCCCGATGATGCCGCTAAGGAGTCCGTCGCATTAGCCGCCGGGAACACGCGGATTTTAGATGCAAGTTCGGCATTTCGAACCCATACGGACTGGCAGTACGGACTACCAGAACTGACCGCGGACAGCCGCCCGGCCATTGCCAACGCACAATTTGTGAGCAACCCCGGCTGCTACCCGCAAGGTTTCTTGCTGCTCGTTCGGCCACTGATTGACGCTGGACTGCTCGCCCCCTCGACACCGCTGAGGTGCAACGCCGTCTCGGGCTATTCCGGCGGCGGGCGTCAAATGATCGAGCAATTTCAAAGCATGGACGGCGCGACCGCTAACGCCATTGCGGTGCAAAGTTACGGGTTAGACCAAGGTCATAAACATCTGCCCGAGATGAGCCAGTACAGCGGCAGCACTAATACCCCGCTATTTGTGCCAACGGTTGCCAACTACGATCAAGGCATGCTGACCCAAGTGCCGTTGTTTGCCAGCGAGCTTGGCGGCGCAACGCCCAAGACCGTGCACGCGGTGCTAGCCCAGCGTTATGCCGACGAGCCTTTCATTCACGTCGGCGACTTCGGCGATCGCAGCATGCTGCAAGGCAACTACTTGAACCCCACAGGCCGTAACAATACGAACCACATGGATTTATTCGTCTTTGGTGACGAACAACGGCTGGTGCTGTGCGCTCGGTACGACAACTTGGGCAAGGGCGCAGCAGGAGCTGCCGTACAGAATCTAAACTTAATGCTAAAAATCGAAGAGACCACAGGACTATGACCACGACTGCCCAATCAACGCCGCTGGCGGAACAACCAGAGCAAGCGATCCGCGAACAATTGTCGCAATGGCAAGGTCAGTACAACGGTCTGGGCGGCGGCAATTTGAAACTCGACTTGAGCCGCGGCAAGCCAGGCATTGAACAGGTCAGCTTAAGCGACGGCTTGGACGGCATATTACAGGGCAACTACATCTCCGCAGACGGTACAGATACGCGAAACTACGGCGGCACTCGAGGGATTCAAGAAGCTCGCGAACTGGGGGCTCAGATCATGGGCGTGCCGGTCGAAAATACGATTGCGACGGGGAATTCCAGCCTGAGCATCATGCATCTGGTTCTGCGTACCGCGATGGATCTGGGCCTGTGGGGTGATGAACGCCGTTGGTCTGCTAACACATCTGAAACATCCCGTCCTAAACTGCTCGCCCCGGTGCCCGGCTACGATCGTCACTTTGTTCTAACCAAGCACTTCGGCATCGATCTCATCCCCATACCGATGACAGAGGATGGGCCTGATATGACAGCAGCTACTGCGGCGGTAGCGGACCCAAGCGTCAAAGGCATTTGGTGCGTACCCAAGTACTCCAACCCGACCGGCTGCACCTACAGTGATAAGGTCGTCGAGCAAATAGCCGGACTGGCAAACACCGCTGCCGCCAATGACTTCGTCGTGCTCTGGGACAACGCCTACGCGGTTCATGACCTGTACGAAGCAGGTGATTCGCTGGCGTCTGTCTTCAACGCAGCAACCGCGGCTGGCACGCTGGATCATGTTGTGCAATTTGCCTCCACCTCAAAAATCACCCACGCCGGTGCCGGTGTCGCATTTGCTTCGGCATCCACCGCAGTGCTCGACGCATTGGACAAGCACTATTCGGTTTTCACCGTTGGGCACGACAAAGTCAATCAGCTGCGCCATGTGAAGTTTTTGCAGGGCCGTTTAGCCGAGCATATGGCCGCGCACGCCGCCATCATTCGGCCAAAGTTTGAATTGGTCGAAGACATTTTTTCCCGCGAGCTCGGCGGTCTGGGCATTGCGTCTTGGACCAAGCCCAAAGGCGGCTACTTCGTGTCGCTGGATGTCCCCCCAGGATTGGCCCGTAAAATAATTGCCATGGCGAAGGCTGTGGGGCTTACACTGACACCCGCGGGTGCCACCTTTCCAAACGGCGATGACCCACAAGACCGAAACATTCGTATTGCACCAACCTTTGGTTCGCTGGAAGAAATTCACGCCGCCATGGACATTCTGACGCTGTGCATCAAAACAGCTTCAGCAGAACAGATCTTGGACCGCGGCTGACGCTGTCTGCGATTGATCACATACCAAACACATTAGGATCCTATGTCAGATCAACCTACAAACACCGAATCCGAATCATCCGACGACGCTACGCCGACGGATAACGTTCACGTCGCCGACGCCGAGCAGACCGATGCTGCAGAAACGGAAGCCGTAGAATCAGAATCTATAGAATCAAAGGCTGTAGAAACAGAGACTCTAGAAACGGAGGCTGAGACCGTAGAGACGGACGCCAGCGTGGCAGAGACAACGGAGACTGTTGACGCCGTAGAGGCGACCACCGACCTTGCCGAACAGGCAGAACAGGCAGAACAG
>JAACDS010000244.1 GCA_009936895.1 Pseudomonadota bacterium | reverse complement strand
CAAGACAGTTTCTGTTGTCAGACAAATGGGGTGTCGCCAAGCGGTAAGGCACCGGGTTTTGATCCCGGCATGCGCAGGTTCGAATCCTGCCACCCCAGCCATCTTTTGATTACGCAGCCATCGTCACTTGGGGTTCCCAGAGAACATGCAGAGTTATTCTATAAATCTTGGGAGAGCGTGAATGGCCAACCTGATGCTTTTCTCCGGTGACTCGAACAAAGCCCTCGCTCAGCGTGTGGCAGATCAGCTGCACCTAGATCTCGGCAACATGGATGTGGGCCGCTTCAGTGATGGAGAGGTGACGGTCGAAATCCATGAGAACGTGCGAGGCAAAGACGTATTCCTCATGCAGTCCACGTGCGCGCCAACCAACGATAATTTGATGGAACTGCTCATTATGGCGGACGCCATGCACCGGGCATCAGCCCAGCGCGTCACCGCAGTGGTGCCTTACTACGGGTATGCGCGGCAGGATCGCCGACCCCGGTCCGCTCGTGTGGCGATCAGTGCCAAGGTCGTCGCCGACATGATCAGCACGGTGGGGATCGACCGTATTCTCACCGTTGATCTGCATGCGGACCAAATTCAGGGTTTCTTCAACATGCCGGTGGACAATATTTACGGCTCGCCGGTGTTGGTCGACCACATAGCTGCCCAGCGCTACACGAACCCAATTGTTGTCTCGCCGGACGTGGGTGGCGTTGTGCGGGCAAGGGCCATCGCAAAGCAAATCGATGATTTGGATTTGGCGATTATTGATAAGCGTCGCCCCCAAGCGAATGTCACGAAAGTGATGAACGTGATTGGTGATGTGAGCGGTAAGACCTGCATTATGGTTGACGACATCGTCGATACGGCGGGAACCTTATGCACGGCTGCCGAAGCATTGAAAGACGAGGGCGCTTCTGCCGTGGTGTGCTACATCACTCACGCTGCTTTTTCCGGGCCCGCAATTGAGCGAATACAAAATTCTCATATTGATCAAATGGTGGTTACCGATACCATTCCATTGTCGCCAGCCGCTCAAGGCTGCGAAAAAATTCACCAGCTGAGTTTGGACCGTTTGTTAGCGGAATCCATTCGGCGAGTGAGCAATGAAGAATCCATCAGCGCGATGTTTCGTTAGAAACGTCGAACTTTCGGAGAAAAAGTTCCTCGGCCGGTCGCAAGCCCAGGAAGCAAGTCATTACTTTGGAGAAACGATATGTCAGACACAATCGAACTGACTGCAGAAATCCGAACGACGGTAGGGAAGGGTGCGAGCCGCCGCCTACGACGTTTGGAAGATAAGGTACCCGCCATTATTTATGGTGGTGAAGGGGAAGCACAGATGCTGACCCTGTCCGCAAATGAACTGTCGAAAGCCATGCAGATTGAAGCGTTTTATTCGCAGATTCTGAGCTTGTCCGTTGCCGGCAAGGCCGAGGAAGCGGTGGTTCGGGATGTTCAGCGCAACCCGGCGAATGAGCGTGTTCAACACGTAGATTTTCAGCGCGTACGCGCAGATCGGGAAATCAACGTCAGCGTGCCATTGCATTTCATCAACGAAGAAGCGTGTGTGGGCGTCAAGATGCAGGCCGGTACCCTGACCAAGACCCTCACCGAGGTGGAAGTTTCCTGCTTGCCCGCGAATCTACCGGAGTACATCGAAGTCGATATGCTCGAGGTTGAATCTGGCACCTCTGTGCATCTGAGTGATTTGAAGATTGGTGAAGGCGTTAGCATCGTTGCACTGGCCTTCGGCAGCGATCGGGACATTCCAGTTGCCAGTGTCACAGCCAAGCGTGGCGGTGGTGCAGACCTAGACGATGAGGATGCCCCAGAAGCAGACGCTCCCGCCGCTGATGACGCGGAAGAAGCGTCCGACGCCTAACGGCATCGGTTGCCAGTGCCTACTGCACTGAAATTGATTGCGGGCCTGGGTAATCCCGGTCCGCAATACGAGCGTACCCGGCATAACGTCGGTGCGGACTGGGTCAGAGAACTGGCTCGTCAATTTCAAATTCCCTTGGCGCTCGACAGCAAATT
>JAACDS010000243.1 GCA_009936895.1 Pseudomonadota bacterium | reverse complement strand
TTATTGGTTGCCCCGTGATCCAGCGGCTGGTTCCAATGGTCGCTCCGCACATAGGTGGTGGGATGAACGAAAAAAACCGCAACATTTGCGCGAGCACCTGCACCAGCAGAAAACCCGTTGGGCTGCACATCGGCCGAATCCTGCATGTCCGGTCGCGCTGCCCAATAGTCGGGGTTGGTGTAATCCGGGGCTGCATGTCGTTGATCCTCGGCAAAGCTTTGGCTTGGCGCGATGAAATAAAACATTGCTGCCATCATGAGCGGGCTATTGACGAACGCCCAGCCTGCGACGACCAGTCCAGCCAGGCTGATGCCTGCGATTTTCCATTTGTTCATTTTTCCCTCCATATTCGCCGGTTTTGACCCTAGCGTTGATACGCCAATGCTTGGCCATAGGGGCCCTCGACGACCTGCTGGCCGTCATAGCGTTGATGGCCGTTCACCCAGGTGCCTGCAATGCGATGCTTGAACGCATAGCCGGAAAACGGACTCCACCCGCACTTGCTGAGCACCGGCTCGTCTTCCCTCGATGTGTTGGGCGCGATCAACGTGAAATCAGCGAAATACCCCTCGCGTAGAAAGCCCCGTTCAGCAACCTGATAAAGAATGGCAGGCGCGTGGGAAGTCTTTCGAACCATGTGTTCGATGCTAAAGGTTCCGTCCTCAACGCGCTCCATCAGTGATACCAGAGCGTGCTGGACCAGCGGTAGGCCAGCTGGGGCACCAGCGTACTTGCGACTTTTTTCCTCCAGCGTGTGGGGTGCGTGATCGGTGGCGATGACGTCGATACGATCTTCGGCTACAGCCTTAAGCAACGCTGCCTGGTCAGCAGCGGTCTTGATCGCTGGATTGCACTTGATGAATGCGCCGCGTTCCGCGTAGTCGTCTGCGCTGAAAAACAGGTGATGTACACAAGCTTCCGCAGTAATACGTTTGTTCTCCAGTGGCCCAACGTCGAAGAGCTCCATTTCTTTGGCGGTGGTCAGGTGCAATACGTGTAGCTTGGTACCGTACTTTTTGGCCAAGCCAACAGCGAGCGAGCTGGAGGCGTAGCAGGCGTCTTCCGAGCGGATGTTTGCGTGTTCATGAAATGGAATGTCTTCGCCCCACTTGGCTGCGGCTTCTGCCTCTGCCTGCAAAATCATGGGTGTGTTCTCGCAATGGGTGGCGACAAGCAAGTCTGTGGCGGCAAAAATGCCTTCTAAGGTCGTTTGGTCATCCACCAACATGTTGCCGGTGCTCGCACCCATAAAAATCTTCACGCCGCAGGTCAAACTTGGATCGACGCTTTTGACGGCCTCCAGATTGTCGTTGGTCGCTCCAAGGTAAAATCCGTAGTTAGCGGCAGAGCAATTAGCGGCACGCTCACGCTTGTCGATTAAGGCGCTCTGGGAAATGGTAAGCGGATTGCAGTTAGGCATTTCCATGTAACTGGTGATGCCGCCAGCGACCGCCGCCGCAGATTCGGTGCGAATGTTGCCCTTGTGTTCGAAACCGGGCTCACGAAAGTGCACCTGATCGTCGATCATGCCAGGTATCAGATAGGCGCCCTTGGCGTCGAACACGGTGGCATCGGCAGGTGCGGATACGTTGATACCCTTGATGCGCTCGCCCTCAATGACTAGATCACCTTCGGTAATGGTGCCTTCGTTAACAATGCGGGCGTTGACTATTCGCTGGTTCATGATCGGATTCTCACTTCGGCTTCAATTTCTACAGGGACACTAAAGGGCAGTTCGGCCATACCCACCGCGCTGCGCGCATGGGCTCCGACGTCTTTGCCAAAGACGGCAAGCACGGTATCGGAACAACCATTGATCACGGCGGGTATGTTGGTGAAGCCGGGTGCGGCGTTCACCATCCCGAATATACGTAACCACTTGTCGACTCGATCCAGATCTCCTATGTGGGCTTTAATGCTAGCGCATAATCCCAAGGCAATACGGGCGGCGATGCGATAGGCCTCGTCTTCACTAACGTCAGCACCGACCTTACCAAAAGGTTGGCTGACCTTGCCCGTTAAATCTGTCGGCACGTGTCCGGACAGGTACAGGCGATTGCCGTCTGCTCTGATCAGATCGAAGGGTAGGGTGTCGGTGTTCATGGGCTGGGGCAATTCCAGTCCGAGATCGATCAAACGTTGTTCAATGCTCATGGGAAACTCTCGAAAAAGTGACAATAAGAGACTATAGAAGGTTCGGTGAGTGGATACACTATTGTCCCAGTCTTGGCGTTAGCGGGTGGTTGTGATGACTGCCTAAGCGTTCGCGGCTACTGCATAATATGGATATGAAAAAGATGGCAAAACCAGTGGCAGAGCAAGGCAGCAATGTGCTGACCCAACACAGCGCCGCCCACCGCGCAGTTCTCGATCGTCTGCTGGAGTTGTTGCCGGACGATTGTGTCATTACGGACGCGGCAGGATTGCGTCCTTATGAGACCGACGGGCTCACCGCCATTCGTGAAATGCCTTGGGTTGTCGCCTTGCCCGAAACCGAGGAACAGGTTGCCGCTATCGTTGTCTGCTGTGCAGAGCACGGGGTGCCTGTCATTGCGCGCGGCGCTGGCACGGGTTTATCTGGTGGTGCCAGGCCTCATCAGCATGGCGTCGTGTTGGGCCTGTCTAAGATGTCCGAGAGTTTGACCGTGGATCCAGAAAATAGGGTTGCGCGGGTGCAGCCGGGCGTGCGGAATTTGGCCATTACCCAAGCGGCCGAACGACACGGTTTGTACTATGCGCCAGATCCTTCATCACAAATCGCCTGCAGTATCGGTGGCAACGTTGCCGAGAATGCGGGGGGCGTGCACTGCCTAAAATATGGTTTGACGGTAAACAACGTGCTGGGGGTGCGCATGGTGACTGCCGGCGGCGAGATCGTCGAACTGGGTGGTGCTGTTTACGACAATCCCGGCCCCGACTTACTTGCGTTGCTGTGCGGTTCCGAAGGCATGCTGGGCATCGTCACCGAAGTCACCGTGGCGTTGTTGCCATCGCCGGAAACGAAGACCGTCCTTCTTGCTGCCTTCTCGCACGTTGTGGATGCAGGCAACGCAGTGGCGGCTATCATCGCTGCCGGTATCATACCCGCAGGCATGGAAATGATGGACAAGATGGCTGTGCAGGCAGCGGAGGCCTTTGCCAAGGCCGGGTACCCGCTGGATGCCGAAGCCATTTTGATTATTGAACTCGATGGAGCCGATGCTGAACTAGCAACGCTGAACGATCAGGTTACCGAACTGCTGCGCACTCATGGCGCCTATCGGATTGACGAGGCCCACGACGCGTCTCAGCAGGCGCGACTGTGGAAAGGACGTAAGTCAGCGTTTCCGGCCGTGGGCCGTCTGTCCCCGGATTACCTCTGTATGGATGGTACGATTCCGCGCAAAACATTGCCCACAGTGCTCTCAGAAATAGACGTGATTTCCCAAACCTTTGGCTTGGCGGTGGCTAATGTGTTCCATGCTGCGGACGGCAATTTACATCCGCTGATCTTGTTTGATGCCAATGTGCCGGGTCAAACAGACAAAGCCATGGCCATGGGGGCAAAAATTTTGGAAGCCTGTGTCGCCGCAGGTGGCACGGTGACCGGTGAACACGGTGTTGGCGTCGAAAAGCTGGACACCATGTGCGTGCAGTTCACCAGTGAGGAACTGGCGCAGTTTTTTCGGTTGAAGGCCGCCTTGGATCCACAGGCATTGTTGAATCCCGGAAAAGGGATTCCGACGCTGACCCGTTGCGGCGAGTTGGGTGGTATGCACGTGCATAAAGGCCGACTGCCATTTCCAGAACTGGAACGTTTCTAGTGCCGTCTGATCAAAACGGCTTGCTGATCGAGCAAATTAAATCCGCGAATGAAACTCAGCAGCGTTTAGCCATTCAGGGTCACGCAAGCAAGAGCAGTTGGCTGCCTGTCTCGTCGAGTGATGGCGTGTTGGCCCTTGACGAGCATTCGGGCATTTTGCAATACGAACCAGAAGAACTGGTGATCACCGCCCGCAGTGGCACGTCGTTAGCCGAGATCAATGCGATCTTAGCCAAGCGGCAACAGCAGCTGTCTTGTGAGCCACCCCAACTCGGTGCTGGCGACGGCACCCGAGGCAGCGGCACCTTAGGCGGCGCGGTAGCGTGTGGTTTGAGCGGTCCGGGTCGGCCCTGGCTTGGCGCAGTTCGAGACGCTGTTTTGGGCGTCGAGCTGATCAATGGCGCAGGCGAATACCTCAAGTTCGGTGGTCAGGTGATGAAGAATGTGGCGGGTTATGACGTATCGCGACTGCAGTCCGGTGCCTGGGGCGCGCTGGGTGTTATGTCGGTTATTAGCCTAAGAGTGCAGCCGACTGTTGCCGAGGAGTGTACGGTTGGGGCGTCATTGTCAGTGGATCAATCGTTATCGCTTTGTGCACAGCTCGGTCAGCGCAATCTGCCGATTACGGCAAGCTACTGGCAAGGTGGTGATTTCTGTTTGCGTCTTGCCGGTAATCAAAGCGGCGTGGCGGCAGCCTGTCAGGCATTGGCTGATCGAGGCCTGCATCAGCGGCAAGCAGAGCCTCAGCTATGGCAGCAACTGAAAGACCATGAACATCCATTTTTTCAGCGGCCGAATTCCGACTCGTCATCCCATAGGCTATGGCGGGTCGTCACGCCACTAGCCGCAACCATGCCCGATTTTTTGACTGATCCCGACAAAGACGCGCTGATCATGTGGGGAGGCGGGCTGCGCTGGATGTATCACGACGATGCGGCTCAGGTGGGCGAGTACAGTAAGGCCGTTGGGGGATGGTGCTGGGCAATTGGCGAGTCAATGCCCATTGCTGCCATGCAGCGCCAGATCATGAGTCAGCTGGCCAAAGCCTTTGATCCTCGCGGTGTCTTTGCCAGTCCCCTTGGCATCGCTGCGGTAGACGCCTGATGCAAACTCAGCTGCCTGCGGAATTTATTGCAACCGATCGTGGCCGGCGGGCTAACGAGATCCTTCGCAGTTGCGTGCACTGCGGATTTTGCAATGCCACCTGCCCAACGTATCAGCTTTCAGGCGATGAGTTGGATGGCCCGCGCGGCCGTATCTATCTGATCAAAGAACTCTTCGAAGGCGCGGCAAGCCCTGAACGTGTGACCCAGCACTTGGATCGCTGCCTGACCTGCCGCGCTTGCGAAACAACCTGTCCTTCCGGGGTTGCGTACGGTGAGCTTGCGGATATCGCTCGTATTCAAATCGGCCCGCGCCGCTTGGGTCGTCAAGGTGTACTGCGCCGGCTCTTACAATGGTTGGTGTCCGATGCGCGCCGGCTGCGATTGTTGTCGCGTATTGGCAAGTATGTTCGCTTTCTGCTGCCTCGAGCACTGGCGTCTCAGGTGCCGGACTCGGTAACCCAAGGCCTTGCCGGCAGTACTCAGGGTACTCAGCGGGTGCTGTTGCTGCAGGGCTGTGCCCAGCAGGTGACCACGGGCGAGGTTAACGAATCGCTTCAGACGTTACTCGCCGACCTGGACATTGGTGTCATCACCGCGCCTCGCGAGGGCTGCTGTGGGTCTCTCGACCTGCATTTGGGCGACGAGGCCAAAACGCTGGATGCCGTGCGTAACAACGTTGATGCGCTCTTCCCACTTCTGAATCAAGTGAACGCCATTGTGTCCACGGCATCGGGTTGCGGCGTAACGGTGAAAGACTATGGCAGTTTGATGGCAGCAGATCCGGCGTACGCCGAGCGGGCGGCAAGGGTTGCCGAAGCGACGCTCGATGTCAGTGAGTATCTCGGCGGTTTAGAAGCAACATTGACGGCCAAATTTCCCGGTAAGCGCGTGGCCTGGCACCCGCCTTGCAGTTTACAACACGGTCAGCAGTTAGAGGGTCTCGTGGAAAGACTCTTGGTAGCGGCAGGCTACGAATTGCTCCCGGTGGCCGATGCCCACCTATGCTGCGGCTCGGCGGGAACCTATTCGGTTTTGCAGCCTGTCTGGTCTGATCAGCTTCGGCAGAACAAGCTGCAGGCCCTGCAATTTCATCAGCCGGATCTGATCGCCACCGCGAATGTGGGGTGTCAGACACATCTAGCAGACGGCACTAAGACGCCAGTTATGCACTGGATCGAATTGCTCAGTTAACCTAGTCTTGAGGATCTAACGATTCTGGGGGAAGGGGATGGTTGAGGAAGATCAGGGCGCGTCAGCCCGTGACTACGGGTTTTTGATGTTTTTGACGTTGCTGAATGTAATGAACTTCGTTGACCGCCAATTACTGGCCAGTTTCGCCAACTGGATTGTTCCCGACTTGGGTCTGACCAATACGCAATTCGGTTTGCTCACTGGACTGATCTTTATCTTTTTCTACTCCGTGGCCGGAGTGTTTATGGGCGTGCTTGCAGATCGGGTGAATCGAACCCGCCTCATTGCTGCGGGTCTGGCGCTGTGGAGCGCGCTGACGGCGCTGTCCGGCATGGCCAAGGGCTTTGTCAGTCTGGCTATACCACGCCTTTTTATTGGTGTGGGCGAATCCATCATGACGCCGACAGCCATGTCGCTGCTGGCAGACCGATTTCCCTCCAGTCGTCTGGGTTTCGCCTCAGGCGTGTATTACATGGGCGTGCCCATTGGCGTCGCGATGAGCCTGTTTGTCGTTGCCTACTTGGAACCGGTACTGGGTTGGCGTGGATGCTTCTATGCGTTGGGTGGCCTGGGTTTGGTGCTCGCGGCGATCATGTTTTTTATGAAAGAAACGCCTCGGCGTCATGAAGTGGAAGCGCAAAAGAGGCAAGCAGTCACTGAGGCCGCGGCCATCGAGCGGCCATCCGTGAAGGAAATGCTGGCGATTTTGGTCGCAGCATTCAAACGGTCTCCGGCCTTGTTGATGACCGTTCTCGGCGGCGTTGCTTTCCATTTTGTTCTGGGGGCAGCGACCTTTGAACAGCTTTGGTTTGTTCAGGAGCGAGGCTTTGATCGTACGGAAATTGCCGAGCTTAGTGGCTGGTTGGCCTTTGCTGGTGGCATCGCTGGTAACCTTTTCGGCGGTGCGGGTGGCGATATGTTCTTGCGCAGAACCGGCATGGGCCGACCAATGTTCTTGTTTTGGATCATGCTGATCCTGACTCCGATCTCTCTCTACTACCGGATCGTCGAACCGACATCTATGTTCTTCCTGTTCGGTATTTTCATTGGCTACTTTCAGCTCGGTTGCTTCTACGGCCCGACGTTTGCCACGGTTCAAGAACTGGTGCCACCGCAGATTCGTGGCACGGTGGTCGCGTTTTACATTCTGTCGTTGAACTTTTTTGGCCTGGGGCTAGGCGTTACCGGCGGCGGAATTTTTGTTGACTGGATGATCGCTGAGAACATACCTGAACCGTATACGGTGACCTTGCTGGTGTTCACGGCGTTGTCGCTGATCGCGATTCCGCTGTTCTATTTTGCTGGACGCCGCTTCGAGCGTGACCGAGAGGCGTTATATCGCGCGATGGCCTGAGGCTACCCAACCACGATAAAATTTTAAGGGGAGAAAAATTTTGTCTAGCGAACCGACAAACAAGTCATCGGCCCCGACTGGTGCAACAGCAGATAGCAGCTTGAATACAGCGGCTGACAAGAAACAGGCGCGCGTCGATAGCTTGATGCAGACCGAATGGTATCGCTGGTATGCGCTGGCGATCTTGGTTCTGGTGTATTGCTCCAGCCATGTGGACCGTCAGATCATGGGGATTCTGCTCGAGCCCATTAAGTTAGAGCTGGGTGCCAGCGACACTCAAATGGGCTTTTTAATTGGCCTTACCTTTGCCATTTTTTATGCCACCTTGGGTATGCCAATCGCCATGTTGGCAGATCGTACCAATCGCCGGAATATCATAGCGTTGGCGACCACGATCTGGTCAGGCATGACCGTGGCCTGCGCCTACGTCGGCAGCTACAGCCAGCTGGCATTGGCTCGTATTGGCGTCGGCATTGGCGAAGCGGGTGCCAGCCCGCCGTCCCATTCGATGATTTCCGATCTGTTTCCCCAACGCCAGCGCGCGACGGCCATGGGCATTTTCGCCATGGGTATTAACTTGGGTTTGCTGATCGCCTACTTAGGCGGCGGGTGGATGAGCGAGCATTGGGGCTGGCGCACTACGTTTATTGTGGTGGGTTTACCGGGCATCCTGATTGCGCTGCTGGTGCGCTTTACGCTGATCGAACCCCCACGCGGAGCGTCTGAGGAAGCCAAACAAGGTCGTACCGAAGCGCCGGGCCTCGGCGAAGTATGGAAAACCATGCTGCAAACTCCGGCGACCCGACATGTGGTTTTTGGTTCCGCCTTAGCGGGTTTCGTAGGCTACGGGATGACCCTGTGGTTACCGGCTTTTTTTGTACGTTCTCACGGGCTGAGTCAGAGTGAAACGGGTCTGACCCTTGCGTTAATGGCGGGCATTGTGGGTGGTATTGGCACTTTTACTGCGGGCCGGTTGGCGGACCACTTAGCCAAGCGAGATCCTCGCTGGCTGGCTTGGATTGTCGCTGTCGGGAAGGGTGGTTTGGTGCCGTTTTTGGTGTGTTTTTTCTGGTTAACTGACCTGACTTCAGCGCTTTTGGTTTATCTGATTCCTGCATTTTTTGGTGGCTTCTATCTGGCGCCTACGTTCGCCATGATTCAGCAGCTGGTGCCAGTGCAAATGCGCTCGGTTGCCGCTGCCATTTGCCTATTCTTGCTCAACATTATCGGTATGGGTTTGGGGCCACAGGGAGTCGGCATATTGAGCGACATTTTTGCCGCCGAGCATGGTGCCGAATCTCTTCGTTATTCGCTCATGGTGTTTAGTCTGATGAATCTATGGTGTGCCTATCACTACTATCATGCGGCTAAGACCTTGCAAAGAGACACCGACCGGGTGGCAGATCTGCAAGGAATCTGACGTTAGAGCGGCTGCGCCCTAGAGCGTCACGGAGTCGATGCTCAGCACGCTGACAGCGACTTGGCCTG
>JAACDS010000242.1 GCA_009936895.1 Pseudomonadota bacterium | reverse complement strand
GTTTCAGCATGCCGTTGTTTTCCGGCAAGCGAAATGTCGGCGCCGTTTCGACCGCGTTGGCCGAAAAAAATCAGGTGTTGGCAGAGCGCGATGTAATGCTGCTGGATCTACACACGCAACTGTTCCGGGCTTTTCACAACCGCAAACAAGCCATTGTCGCGGTAGAGGCACTGCGCACCGCCATCATTCCCGCCCTTGAGCAGGCCCTGGTAGAAACTCAGGCGGCCTATCAACGCGGTCGCTACGGGTATCTCGACTATGTCAGCGCGCGGCAGGAATTATTGAGCGCCAGGCGCACCCAGATCGAAGCGGCCGCAGCCGCCTTAACCTATGGTGCAGAAATTGAGCAGCTAACAGCAGAGCCCTTGGCCTTGACACAGTATGGCGAAGACAACACATTTTCAGGAACCCCACAATGAAATCAAATACCCAGTTAAAAAAATCATTTATCCGTCTAATTACGTGTTGCTTTGCGATCACCCTGTTGTCTGGACAAACTTTCGCCGAGACGGGTCACGGAGAAGAGGAAGAGCACGGTGAAGAAGGCCACGTCGAGCTGACCCAGGAGCAGATAAAACATGCCGGCATTACGCTGGCAACCGTTACCTCGGGCACCATCCGCGATGTTTTGCCAGTATATGGCGTCGTCGCCACCAACGCAGAGCGTGTACAGTCGGTAACGGCACGCTTCGACGGCGTTATTCGGGAAGTTAAAAAAAGTGTTGGTGATCCGGTTCGCAAAGGCGAACCCCTGGTGACTGTGGAAGCGAATGAAAGTCTGAAAACCTATTCGATAGTATCCGCACTCAATGGTGCCGTTACCCAGCGGAATGCAAACGCTGGCGAGCACACTACGGATATCCCGTTGTTGGTAGTACAGGATTTCTCAACGGTTTGGGTGGAGCTGTCGGTTTTTCCCAAGGATGTTGCTCAGGTTGAATTAGGCCAGCGGGTTCGCATTCTCAGTCTCGATTCGACCCATATCGCAGAGGGAAAAATCATCTATATTGCGCCGCTTGGCCAAACTGGTAATCAGGCCATTATGGCGCGCGCTTTGATCGACAACCCGAATGGCATTTGGAAACCCGGTCTCTTTGTCAACGCGCAAATCACCCGCGCCGAAATAGCCGCTCCAATGGTGATCCGCAACGAAGCCTTGCAAATCGTCGAGGATAACCCTGTCGTTTTTGTTCGGGGTGAGGAAGGTTTTGAAGCACGTACAGTGACTTTGGGGCGAACCGACGGTGAGCTAACCGAAGTGGTGGCAGGTCTGTCCGCAGATGAAGTGTATGTCAGCAAAAACAGTTTTATTTTGAAAGCGGAATTGGGTAAAGGGGAGGTTGGCGATGATCATTAATAGCTCCCTGAAAGACATTCTGGATTCCATCGGCCGGAGCAGCATTCTATCGCCGCTCAACGAAGGAGTGTGTGATGATCGATAAACTCATTCAATTTTCCATCGCACGCCGCTGGCTGGTGATGTTTCTGGTGCTGGTAACGGGCGCCCTGGGTGTCTGGAACTATCAGCAGCTACCCATTGACGCGGTACCCGATATCACCAATGTCCAGGTGCAAATCAATACAGAAGCCCCAGGCTACTCACCGCTGGAAGTGGAGCAACGCATTACCTACCTGGTAGCACTGGCGATCACGGGGTTGCCCTATGTTGAGAGTACCCGTTCGATATCACGCTATGCCCTGTCTCAGGTGACCGTGGTGTTTGAAAAAGGCACGGACATTTACTTTGCCCGCAATCTTATCAACGAGCGCTTGCAGCAGGCGAAAAGCGAGATGCCTTCGGGAATCGATCCGGCGATGGGACCCGTTGCCACAGGCCTCGGTGAAATCTTTCACTATGCGGTGCATGCGAAACCGGGCGCCTTGATGGAAAATGGTGAGCCGTATGATGCGACGGCCTTACGCACCTTGCAGGATTGGGTGATACGTCCGCAATTGCGCCTGGTTCCAGGTGTTACCGAAGTCAATACCATTGGCGGCTTTGAAAAGCAGTTCCACGTCACCCCGGAACCGTCAAAACTGCTGGCCTACCAGCTCAGCTTCGATGATCTGGTGGCGGCATTGGAGAAAAACAACGCCAACATCGGTGCCGGATATATCGAAAAAAATGGCGAACAATACCTGATTCGTGCCCCCGGACAGGTAGCTGACATCCCGGCGATCGAAAAAATCATCGTCGCCCGTCGTGACGGCCTACCCATAACCGTGGCTGACGTGGCCGAGGTGGGATTCGGCAAGGAATTGCGCACCGGTGCTGCGACGCTCGATGGCGAGGAGACGGTCTTGGGTACCGCCGTCATGCTACTGGGCGGCAACAGCCGGACGGTTTCCCAAGCGGTGTCGGCCAAGTTGCTGGAGATCAACAAAACACTGCCCGAAGGCGTGGTTGCAGAGCCGGTTTATAACCGTACAGTACTGGTCGATAAAACCATTTCCACGGTACAGACCAACCTGGTCGAAGGCGCGATTTTGGTTGTCGTCGTGCTCCTGGTCATGCTCGGCAATGTCCGGGCGGCCTTACTCACCGCAATGGTGATCCCTTTGTCAATGTTGATGTTGATGACAGGCATGGTGCAAACCAAGGTCAGTGCCAATCTGATGAGTTTGGGCGCACTCGATGTTGGCTTGATTGTGGATGGCGCGGTGATCATTGTCGAAAACTGCATTTTGCGCCTAGCCGGGCGGCAACACCATCTTGGGCGTACCTTAAAACTGGACGAACGATTTCAAACGGTGTTTGCGGCCACCCGTGAGGTATTTACACCGAGTTTGATCAGTGTATTGGTAGTGATTCTGGTGAACTTACCCATCCTGGCGTTAACCGGCGTGGAAGGCAAAATGTTTACGCCGATGGCCATGGCGGTGATCATGGCCTTGCTGTCTGCATTGGTGCTGTCACTCACCTTTGTGCCTGCGGCCGTGGCGTTGTTTATGACGGGCCATATTGAGGAAAAAGACAATTTTATTGTTCGCCACTCCAAGCGGTTTTACGCCTCGGTATTGGTGTGGGCACTTAAGTTTCGCGTACTCGTATTATCTGCGGCTCTGATCTTTGTGGTTTTGGTTGGCGCACTGGCCACACGGATGGGGACGGAATTTATCCCGAATCTGGATGAGGGCGATATTGCCATTCAGGCGCAACGAATACCGGGTACCAGTCTCACTCAATCCCTTGATATGCAGTTTCAACTGGAAAAAGCGGTGCTGGAAATCCCGGAAGTTAAAACCTACTTCTCGCGCGTCGGGACAGCCGAAGTTGCCAGTGACCCCATGGGGCCGAACATTTCCGATGGTTATGTCATGCTCAAGGATCACAGTGAATGGCCTGACCCTGACAAAACCAAAGCGCAGTTGCTGGAGGAAATCGGTGACAAGTTATCATTATTGCCGGGCAATGCCTTCGAGATCAGTCAGCCGATCCAGCTGCGTTTTAACGAGTTAATATCGGGTGTGCGTTCCGATCTCGGTATCAAGGTGTTTGGCGACGATTTGTCGCAACTGCTTAAATCGGGCGGCGAAATCGCGGCGGTATTGAACGGCATTGAGGGCGCCGAAGGGGTTAAGGTCGAGCAGGTGTCTGGGTTACCTATTCTATCCATTAATGCGGATCGTTCAGCCATGTATCGTTATGGTTTGAATGTCGCCGATGTGCAGGACGTAGTCGCCGCCGCCACGGGTGGTGAGGAAGCCGGCCTGATCTTTGAGGGCGATCAACGGTTCTCGATAGTGGTGCGGGTAGCCGAGCGCGTCAGGGGTGACTTGCGCGCGTTGGAGCGTTTGCCGATACCGCTGCCAGACGGTGGCTACGTGCCACTACGGGAAGTGGCGAGTCTCACGCTTGCGCCTGGACCGAATCAGATCTCTCGTGAAAACGGCAAGTGGCGACTGGTGGTCAGCGCCAATGTTCGCGGTCGCGATTTGGGTGGCTTTGTGGCTGAAGTTCAAGGCAAAGTGGCGCAACAAGTGAAATTGCCACCTGGTTATTGGCTGGAATACGGCGGCACGTTTGAGCAACTGCAATCAGCCTCTCAGCGTTTAAGCCTGTTAGTCCCCGTCACTTTGGTGATGATTTTTGCATTGCTGATGATGACCTTTGGTTCGGCAAAAGATGCGGCATTGGTCTTTAGTGGCGTACCGCTGGCGCTGACCGGTGGCGTTATCGCCTTGTGGTTAAGAGATATTCCCCTCTCGATCACAGCCGGCGTTGGGTTCATTACCTTATGCGGGGTTTCTGTACTGACGGGGGTCATGATGGTGTCGGCCTTTCGAGATGAGCTCAATCGGGGTGAATCCGTCGAGCAGGCGATTCAGGGTGGCGCCATGTTGAGATTGCGGCCGATTTTGATGGTCGCTTTAGTGGCTGCATTAGGCTTCTTGCCGATGGCACTTAACACCAGTACTGGGGCCGAAGTCCAAAGACCACTGGCCCCGGTCGTCATCGGCGGCATTATCTCATCCACGTTACTCACGCTACTGGTGCTTCCCGGCTTGTATCGACTGGCCTGGAGAAAGCCAAAAGAGATTGATGACAACGGCGATCCGATCACTCAGTAATAAATACCCGCAGGATCGCGGCAG
>JAACDS010000241.1 GCA_009936895.1 Pseudomonadota bacterium | reverse complement strand
ATCGGCAAAATGGAAGACGACGTGGTTACCGTCTCCACACCTGGTGGTGAGCGGGAATATGAGGTGTTAGGGGTTGAATTGATCTAGCACGGTCGGAAGCGGTCGAGCATTCGACCAGCTGCCGTGCAGACTAACTCCAGCTGCCGTGCAGACTAACTCCAGCTGCCGTGCAGACTAACTTAAGTGCCCGCGTGCTCGAGGTACCGGGCCACATTAGAAAGCTTCGGGTTAGCCTTGGGGTTGTGTCGGTAGAGTACGGCAACCTTGCCGATTTTTTGTAGCACCATAGACGATGTTTTTTCCGCCAGTTCCGACGCAATTTCATCGCGACTTGCGCGGTCGATGCCAAAAACTTTGACCTTAATCAACTCGTGATCTCTTAACGCTCTTTCGGTCTCGTCAACGATTCCCTGGCTTAAACCGCGTTCGCTAATGGCGACCACGGGGTCAAGGTGATGGGCGACGCCGCGGAGCGACTTCTTTTTCTGGGTATTCAAAGTATTGGACTGCATTGCGGTATCCTATAGCGAGCAGCCACCAAACTGCTAGCAACGTTTTTTGAAATGAGTAATCGGTGTCTTCCCAATGGCCAAACGCAGCAAATCCAGTGACCGATGGCTACAGCGTCAGCGCAAAGACTACTTTGTGCGTCAGGCTCAAGGCGGGGGCCAGATTTCCCGTGCGCATTTTAAGCTTGAGCAGATTGATCAGCGCTTCCGCATCGTCAAGCCCAAACAACGGGTGTTAGAACTCGGGGCCGCGCCGGGCGGCTGGACCCACTACCTAGAGGGCAAACTGCAGGGCGGCTTATTGATTGCTGTGGATCCGTTACCGATCACCAGTGGTCAAGATACCCACGTGATCGAGGGCCTTGCTGGCGATGCAGCTGTAAACGAAGAAATTTCGACACTATTGGACGGTCAGCAACTGGACCTTGTTTTATCTGACATGGCCCCCAACATTTCTGGCATACGCACAGTAGATCAGGCGCGAGCCATGGATCTAGCAGACGTGACCCTAGAAAGCTGCCAACGTTGGCTGAAGCGCAATGGCGCTATGACGATCAAGGCCTTTCAAGGTGAAGGATTGGATGACTGGGTGGCGGCGCTGAGGAACCATTACGCAAAGGTGCATGTGACTAAGCCAAAGGCCTCGCGATCCGAGTCGAGAGAGGTGTTTGTCGTGGCTCAAGGCTTCCATGTTTAGATTTTGAACAGGAAATAGTCAGAAAGTTGCGTTCTTCATCACTCTGGCACGTGAAAATGTCGTGTAGTCTGGCCTTCAAAGCCTACACAGCAGCATGCGATTTGCTGTTGTATGGTGGTTGACAGGAAAATGCGGTGGTCCGAGTCTCGAATGGATCTGAATGTGCATTCCACGTAAGGCGGCGTGGATGTCCGATAAACAAAGCGCCAATGTAAACAACGTGAGGAAAACCCGGTGTCTGATATGGGTAAAAATGTAGTTCTTTGGTTGGTCATTTTGGCGGTGTTACTGACCGTCTTCAGTAACTTCAACGTGGATTCTCAGAATCCGCCGGTGAAATATTCGGAATTTTTGAGTTCGGTTGAAGATGGTCAGGTGGACGAAGTCACCATTCAGGGCAATCGCATCTACGCGACTGACCGCTCTGGTGGTCGTTACACCGTAACTGGGTTCGATAACGATCCGGGCCTTGTCAGTGAGCTGCGCGAACGTGGGATTGAGTTTCAGTTCGTCGAGAAAGAAGGTCAAAGTGTCTGGACTCAGCTGCTGTTAGCCAGTTTCCCGATCCTGATTATCCTTGCAGTGGCCATGTTCTTCATGCGGCAGATGCAGGGTGGCGGCGGTGGTCGCGGTGGCCCTATGTCGTTCGGTCGAAGTAAGGCGAAGCTGCTGTCCGAAGATCAAATCCAAACGACCTTTGCTGATGTAGCGGGCGTGGACGAAGCCAAGGAAGACGTACAAGAGCTGGTGGAATTTTTGCGCGATCCCGGCAAGTTTCAGCGATTGGGTGGTCATATTCCGCGCGGCGTGCTGATGGTCGGTCAACCCGGCACGGGTAAAACCCTGCTGGCGAAAGCCATTGCTGGTGAAGCCAAGGTGCCCTTCTTTTCGATCTCTGGCTCAGATTTTGTTGAAATGTTTGTTGGTGTCGGTGCGTCCCGGGTGCGCGACATGTTTGAGCAGGCGAAGAAGCAAGCACCGTGCATAATTTTCATTGATGAAATCGATGCAGTTGGCCGTCATCGTGGCGCAGGATTAGGCGGCGGACACGATGAGCGTGAACAAACCCTCAACCAGCTGTTGGTTGAAATGGACGGGTTTGAAGGCAATGACGGCATCATCGTTATTGCCGCGACCAACCGTCCAGACGTACTTGACCCCGCTCTGCTGCGGCCAGGGCGTTTCGACCGTCAAGTCGTGGTCGGGTTGCCGGATATCCGCGGTCGGGAGCAGATTACCAAGGTACATATGCGAAAGGTGCCGGTAGCTGACGACGTGGACGCGAGCATTATCGCACGCGGTACGCCAGGCTTTTCTGGCGCAGACCTAGCAAACCTCGTCAATGAGGCTGCGCTCTTTGCCGCGCGAGGCGGCAAGCGCTTGGTCAGCATGGAAGAATTCGACAAAGCGAAAGACAAAATCATGATGGGTGCCGAGCGCAAATCTATGGTGATGTCCGAAAAAGAGAAACTCAACACGGCCTATCATGAAGCAGGGCACGCCATCGTTGGCAGGCTGATGCCTGAACACGACCCGGTATACAAAGTGACGATTATTCCGCGTGGCCGGGCTCTTGGCGTAACCATGTTCCTGCCGGAAGAAGACCGCTACAGCATGAGCGCCCAAGGAATACGCTCTCAAATCTCCAGTCTGTTTGGGGGCCGTATCGCAGAAGAGATCACCCTTGGCATTGATCACGTCACCACGGGTGCTTCGAACGATATTGAACGCGCCACGCAATTGGCGAGAAGCATGGTCACCAAGTGGGGGCTGTCCGAGAAGCTTGGCCCACTGATGTACGACGAAGACGATGGCGAAGTGTTTTTGGGAATGTCTGCTGGGGCGAAGCCCAAAGCACATTCTCCCGAAACCGCATTCGCGATCGACACAGAAGTGCGAAAGATTGTGGACGATTGCTACGCTGAAGCGAAAACGTTGTTAACGGATAACATCGATAAGCTACACACGATGGCCGACGCGTTGATGGAATTCGAGACCCTGGCAGCAGATCAGTTGGACGACATCATGGCGGGCGGCAAACCTCGCCATCCAACGGAACCACCATCCAGGTCAGGCCGCGGTAAAACGGATACAGAGCAAGGGTCGCCGATTGGTGGACCAGCCGAAGAAACCTAAGCCAAGTCAGGCTTATAGCTCGCCCTT